>JAKIZQ010000001.1:0-3109 GCA_022707945.1 Bdellovibrionales bacterium | reverse complement strand
AAGAACAAAAATATTTTTGAAGTTCCAGCTGGAACACCAAAATAATGAAAAAATATCACGACCAACAGACCCATAAATATACCTATCAAGCCAAACAACGAACTCAACATAGATGTCTCTGCTAATATTAATTTTAAGACGTAGTTCTTTTGCGCACCCATTGCACGCATGGTCCCTATTTCTTTGGTCCTTTCCATTGTAGCCATCAACATTGAGTTCATTATTATAAAGACAGCAACAAGGAATATAATCCCTATAAAAATATAAAGTATAACTTTCATCGCAAAAGTGAATTGACCAAGAGTGCCAGAAGCATCCAGCCAGTTAAGAACCTTTATATTAAGTTTATGTTTTAAATTAAGTTTTTCTATCTCTGCAATAGTTCTTTTTATCTTTGATGGATCTTTTAAGATAACAGCAACGTTAAGACACATGCCGTCTTCCATTTGTTCATCTGTATATTCAAGTTCTAGAACATTAACTCTATCTTTCTTATCTATCTTATCAGATATACCACTTGATGAACCACTTACAGAAATTATTGATCTTTTACCCTCACTGAACATTTTTTCTATATCTTCTTCGTCCATATCAAGATTACCAACTATCTTTTCCATCTCTTTTTCAAGCTTTTCTATTTCCTTCATCCTTTCTGCTGTCATAAAGCCATAAAGGTCCCTGAACGACATAATATCCATCACGTTATAATGACCCATAAGAGGAGAATCTTCAAAATTCTTGTATTTAAATACACCGTAGACCTTTAAATTGACTGATTTCATAAACCCATTTTTAGATACGGTCTGAAGAGGGAACACATCACCAATATTTATTTTGTAGAGTATTATTTTAGGAGCTATGTTTTTATAGAAAAAAGTGTATCTTTCATTAAAGTTCTCATCGCTCATGTCTAGGAATTTCTCACACAATACATTTATATCATTAATATCAGTTCCAAGAAGTTCTTTAAGCAAAGGAACAAGCTCTTTGGTCTGTAGGATATCCATTTGGTTATATATCTCAGAAGCTTGTTCTATGTTCGATCTAATCCTATCCTCAAGTTCTTTATCGCCTTTTATCTTTCTTTTTTCTTTTTCAAGTGATTCCTTTATTGTATCAAGTCTTCTTGCTATTTTATGTTTTATCTGGTCTTCATATTCAGACTCATTGAACAAAAATCCACGCTTACCTTTTGGTATTTGCGTACCCTTAACTATTTGGACCAGAGGAAAATTATCAACATACTGATCTGGAACAACCCCCATATATAAGAAAAAGAAGGTACTATCATCGTATATTAATGGAGCTATCTTGTTCTCTAAAAATTCCAGATGATCGTTCCTGTTTGAATCAAAGCTTATCCAAAATGTAGAGGATAAAGCTTTCTCAAGGTCTTTTTTGTTTTTTTCCAAGTCATCATCAGAAATGCTACCAATATCAGTAACGTTTGCTACATACGTTTTTTGAACGTTGAGTATTATCATCTTTATGTGATCTTTAAGTGCTTGTTCCTTCTGCTTTGAACCTTTGAATTTTCTTAGTTCAGCCAATTTTATATCGAGTATATTGCCTGGGTTAAGAAAACCCATGTTAACACCTTGAGCAACGACAGCCTTAACATTCGGTATTTTAGACACTAGTTCTTTTATCTGTTTAAAATTATTTATTGGCTCTATGTCAGGGAAGTTCCCTCCTGGACCACCGGTAACAGACAATCTCTCCTTGGAGTTGGCAGAATAAAGTTGTATGTCACCAGAAACACTGTTCGTTATACTTTTACGCATACCGTCAGAAACTGATTCAACAAAAGAGCCACCTATTACAGCAAGAAAACTACCAAAGGCTACAACAGAGCCTATAACTATTATTTTTATTTTTCTAGAAACGAGGTTCCTAAAAGCAAGTTTAAAGAACACAGGCTTTCTTCCCCTTTTCTTTTACTATTTCTCCGTCGTGTAAATAGACAACACGACAGGCCTGTTTAATTATATTCTGATCATGAGTAGAAAAAACAAAGGTCGTTTTCTCCTTCTTGTTAAGATCTTTCATTATATCCAAAATATTCTGTCCAGTAACAGAGTCGAGGTTCGCTGTTGGTTCATCAGCCAAAACTATTTTTGGATGTGTCACAAGAGCCCTAGCTATAGCAACTCTTTGCCTTTGTCCACCAGACAGCTCATTAGGCCTATGCTTTGCATAGTTCTTTAAGCCTACAGCCTCTATAAAATGTTTTACCCTTTTTTCACGTTCAAGTTTTGTCATTTGGTTCTTTAATAAAAGAGGGAATTCAACATTGTCGTAAACATTCAACACAGAGATCAGATTGAACGTCTGAAATATAAAACCAAGGGTATCAAGTCTTAATTCGGTAAGTTCACGATCAGATAATTTAGAGGTTTTTTTACCACCAACTATAACTTCACCTTTGGTAGCTGTATCAACACAACCTATCAGGTTAAGGAGTGTAGTCTTTCCGCTACCAGAAGGGCCAGCTACAGCCATAAATTCCGCTTCGTCTATTTTAAGATCTATCTTTTTAAGTGCAGGAACTACAACTTTACCAAGATAATAATCTTTACTTACGGACCTAAAATCTATGAGCATATTATACCCCTTTTCGTTTTTCCTTAGTCTCTTTTAACATAGAGCAGATCACAGCCAAGGTAAGCAACAATATTATTATTAATAAAGATAAACCTGTTGGTATCTTGTAGAAGTGTGAAACCAACATCTTAACACCTACGTAAACTAGAATGACAGAAAGAGCATGTTTTAGATAGTAGAATCTGTCTACAAAACTTGCGAGCGCAAAATAAAGAGCCCTAAGGCCAAGAATTGCAAATATATTAGAAGTAAAAACGATGAATGGATTCCTTGTTACAGCTATAATGGCTGGTATAGAATCAACTGCAAAAACAAGATCTGAACTCTCTACCACTAACAAAACAATGAACATCGGAGTTGCATAACGTTTAGCACCTTTTTTTGTAAAGAAATGACCTTCATCATATTGGGTGGTAACAGGGAAAAACTTCTTGAAGATCCTTAAGATTATATTGTTCTCTGGTTCTATATGGGTCTCTTTCTGTACTCCCATCTTAATCCCTGT
>JAKIZQ010000019.1 GCA_022707945.1 Bdellovibrionales bacterium | reverse complement strand
TCCTTCTAATATCAGACAAGAGTTCTATACCTGATTTGTCTGGCAACATTACATCAAGAAGCACTACATTTGGATCAAAGTCGTTTGCGTTTTTTGTTAAAGACAGAGAATCGAATTGGCAATATGTTTGTGCTCCCTTTTTTTGTAGAGATTTTGAAAGCAGTTCACAAAAATCTTTATCATCATCTATAATCATTATTTTTACTTGTTTCAAAGAGGCCTCCAATGTTTTAAGGTCTTTATATCTTAATTTGTCAGTATTATAGGACATGATAAGACAATTTTGAACATATTAATATTATAGATATTCATATAAACATAAGTATTTAATAAGCTTTTTGTTTTGGCATAGTTTCTGCAGTTACTTGTTTGTGCTGGAGGGCATGTTGTGATGTCTAAAGAGGCCAACAAGGTGATATTGATAATTGATGATTATGAGGATGATAGACGTCTTGTAAGAAAAATATTAGAAAAAGATTCTTTTACAGTAGAGGAAGCTTCTGGTTGGAAAGAGGCTATGTTCACTATAAAGACTAAGAAGATAGATCTTATCCTTTTGGATCTTAGGATGCCAGATCTTAGTGGTTATGAACTCTTGGGAGTAATAAGACAGGAAAAAGATAATAAAGAACTACCTGTCATAATTTATTCTTCTGCACCAAAGAATGACGACGAGATATCTTTGTATAAACCAGATGGTTTTGTTAGCAAATATTCCTCTCCAAAAGAACTTATATCTCAGATTAAAAAAATACTTTCTGTAAGATAACGTACGGACAATTTAAGACAATATTAAGATACTTAGTATAAAAAAACAATAATAACGACATGTTATAATGGCACAGAAAATGCAAATGATAGTGTGTCTTGTGTTTGGAGGTATTAAAAATGGAAAAACAAATTAAAAAACACGTAATCATAGTAGATGATTCAAGGGATGACAGAGCTATAGCTAAAAAGATATTAGAGAAGAACAATTTTTTGGTATCTGAAGCTGGAACTTGGTTAGAAGCACTTGAGCTTTTGGGTAAAAAGGACTTTGATCTAGTACTTTTAGACCTAAGGATGCCAGATATGGACGGTATGGAACTTTTAGGGATTATAAGAAGGAACAACAATAAAAAAGATCTTCCGGTTGTAGTATATAGTTCATACGAACTTGCAAGAAGTGAAGACAAGAATGAAATAAACGGTTTTATAGAAAAGTATTGTGAACCAGAAAAACTTATAAAAAGTATAAACCAGACGCTTGGTCTTTAAGCCATTCTGCAGAGCGTATTGCACCTATACAAAATACGTCCCTGTTCTTTGCTTCATGTTTTATTTCTATTATCTCAAAATCTGATTCAAACCTTATTGTGTGTGTGCCGACATGCTCATCCTCTCTTATACTTTTAATAGGACAAACAAGACCTTCGTTCTCTATTATTTTAGCAAGCATCTTTGCTGTTCCGCTTGGGCTATCTTTCTTATGTTTATGATGGAGATCTGTGAGTTCAACTTTAAATCCTTTTTTATTAAGGCTGGAACTTATTTCTTTCAGGCACGGTTTTAATGCTTTTACGCCGATAGAAAAATTAGAACTTATAAGTAGGCTTGCCTTTTTGTTGTCTATAAGTTTTTTTAATTCTTTTGTATCCCAACTTGTAGTGCCACAAATTATTTTTGAATCAGGTCTTATTTTTATAAGTTCTTTTATATTATTAAATGCAGAATCTGGTGTGGTGAACTCAAAGAATATATCTACTTTATTCAATAAGGAGGGGTCTACTTCAGATATTCTATTAAAGACCCTTGTCTCTGTACTTGTCTTAGGGTCTTTGTTTGGCTCTACTATGAACAATAACTGGTGTTCTTGTCCTAAAAGCCTTGCTATTCCTTGACCCATGCGTCCATAACCTATTATAGCTGTTCTCATGTGGCCTATTATATGCTATAATACCAATGCTAGTAATAAAAATATTGCTAATGATAATAGCAATACCAAGGAGAGCAAAAATGGCTGATGAAAAAGCTTTGATGGAAGAGATCGAAAGACTTAAAGCCGAAAATGAGAACCTTAAGACAAAAAAGAAAACCAGTGGCGAGATCTATTTCAAGGTAAGTGCCAAGGGTGCTCTTTCTGTTTACGGTCTAGGAAGGTTCCCTGTTACTCTTTATAAAGAACAGTGGGAAAGATTGTTCGCAAAACTTGATGATCTTAGAAAGTTCATAAAGGACCACGAGTCACAGTTAAGAACTAGATAAGTGGTGCGCAGGTTTTTTTAAGCCAGTCAAGCATAGCGCGGTCTTTTATCATTGGTTTTAACTTTTTGAGAACTATCTTGTGATATTTGTTTACCCAATCCAACTCTTTTTGGTCCAGCATTTTTACGTCTATTAATTCTCTTTCATAAGGGCAATAGGTCATTTGTGCTAGTTTTAGGAACTTGTCCTTGTGCTTTTCAACGAAGACCATGTTCTCTATCCTAATTCCATAATGACCTTCTTTATAGTAACCGGGTTCGTTAGAAAAAACCATTCCTTCGTCTATGCTCATTGGTCGTAGTGGAGTTATGCCAAACCCAGCTGTTTCATGAACACTTGTTACATAACCAACGCCGTGTCCTGTTCCATGGGAATAGTTAAGTCCTGCTTCCCAAAGGAATTGTCTTGCTAATGCGTCAACGTGATAGCCTTTGGTGCCAGCAGGGAATTTTAATATGTTAAGTGCAAGATGTCCTTTTAACACCCTCGTATAATCTTGTTTTACTTTTGATTTTACTTTACCTACAGTGAACGTTCTTGTTGCATCTGTTGTACCGTCTGTAAAATGTGCACCACAGTCAATTAACACGATTCCTTTGTTTTTTATTGAAGCACAACTTGGAAGTAACTTTGGTTCATAGTGTATTACAGCGGCGTTCTTATTGTAAGCGGCAATAGGTTCAAAACTTAGTTCTAAATAATTCTTATCTTTGCTTTTAAATTCTTTTATTTTGTCTATTAGCTCACATTCTGTAACAGGTCTTCTTTTTACCTCGTTCTTGATCCAAAAAATTGCTTCAGCAAGATAAAAACTGTCCCTGAGGCAAGCGTTAGACATCATTTTTATCTCAAAACTATTTTTTATAGCCTTCATCTTGGTTATAGGAGATGTTTGATATCGTATTTTTGCACTTGGATGTATGTGGTTCAACACCCATTGAGAAACTTCATTCTTGTCTATCATTACTGTTTTTGATACAGACAATGACTCAAGTTCTTTTGCAAAATTATCATATGGTAGTAGTTTAAGATTACTTGGTAATAACTTTTTATATTCAGGAGCTATTCTGTCTTTATCTATGAACCAGTATGAATTTTTTGTCCCAATCACAAGATACGATATTACAAGTGGATTATATTCTACATCAGTAGCCCTTGCGTTCAGAGATCTTGCTATTGATTCTAGGTTAGATACTATATGAAGGTCACAAGCAGATTTTTTTAGCTCTTTTGTTATTATTCTTAATTTTTTCCTTACAGATGTTTTTTCTAATTTTCTGCCTCTTATTATTACAGAACTTTTAGGCATTGGGGGTCTATCTTCCCAAACTTCATCTATTAAGTTATTTTCTACGTATTTTATGGATAAACTTTTTTGTTTTGCTACCAAGTCTTTAAGGGACTCCATTTGAGCTATAGTCATTATTCTTGGGTCTACACCGATGGTCCCACCGTTCTTAAGCTCTTTTGCTATCCATGTTATCTCATCATTAAGGTCTGCTGTTACCAAGGTTTTTACCTGATACTTGAACGGAGAGTTCTTTAGTTCTTTTTTTACCTTTATGGCCTCTTTACCGTCTGTCCACAACATTGCTTTCTTTTTTGTTACAACTGTTCTGCAATACACCCCTGTAAAGCCTGTAAGGAATTTGTTTCTTAGCCAGAATGGAGGGATGTATTCGCTTTGATGTGGATCCGTTGACACGGTTAAATAAGCATCTATTTTATTATCGGACATTAGTACTCTTAAATCAGCAATGACCTTCTTATTCATTGTTTACTCCTTTGATGATTTAAACTATAACTTAAAGTCATGAAAAAGAAAATTATTAAATGTTTTTTTATTGCCTTGATTCTGTCTGTTAGTAACGTTGCTGTGTCCGCTCAATTAAGGTCAGACGCTGAGCGTTACGAAAGAGTAGAATATCTGCAGAGCCTCATAGATTCAATAAAATCTGATATTACAGAAAAAGAAGCACAGATAAAACAAGATACCACACCGCAAAAAGTTCACTATCTTAGCATGGAAATAGCAGAGTTGAGAAACAGGCTGGAAACGGCAGAGAAGGACTTTATAGACTATGCCGCAGACGTTTCTTTATTCGAGTCACAGGATGTTACTGCTACACAAAGTAAAAGTTTGTTTGATGATTTTCAAGACGTTGTAACACCTTTAGTAAGTAGTCTTAAACGTGCAAGTGAAAGGCCAAGAAGGATAGAAAGACTTAAGGCTCAAATAGCTTCTTTGGATTCAAAGTTAAGACAGGCAGATAAAGGTATTGAGAGCATTGATTACCTTATAGAGAGTGCAGAAAAAGAAGAGCTTAAAGAAAAACTCTCTGATGCAAAGTTGAAAGTAGTAAAGTACAGGTCTGATATTAATTTTAGACATGGAATATTAAAGGACCAATTAGAAGAGGAATTAAAAAGTAATAAATCTTTTGCGCAGTCTGCGGAAGATATACTCAGGGATTTTTTCTCCAATAAAGGAGAGAACCTTTTGATAGCGTTTCTTGCAACACTCATAGTACTGCTTTTGTTGTTTGCTATAGAAAAGTTCATATTAAAACCATATCTTTACGTCTCAAGATTTCACTTCATATCAAAACCAATAGAATCGTTGTATGGTCTTGTCGCGATACTTATTGGCGTAATGACAGGTCTTTTTAGCCTCTATATACTTGATGACTGGTTCCTGTTTACCTTTTTCTTACTCTTATTGGTTGGAATAGTCTGGTCGTTAAAACATCTTGTGGTTAGATTCATTGACGCTATTAAGCTGATGCTTGGTCTTGGTACTATAAAAGCAGGACAAAGAATAGTCTATGAAGGCTGTCCTTGGAGAGTTAAAAAAATACGCATGAACACCATTCTTGAAAATGAATTTCTAGAGGGTGGTGTAATGAACGTAGATATAACAAAGTTAATGGAACTTAGCTCAAGGAAGATGCACAAGGACGATCCTTTGTTTCCAACAAAGAAAGGGGATTGGGTCATATTGTCTGATGGTGTATACGGTAGGGTCGCTACACAGACCCCAGAGCAGATAATAATTGAAGTAAATGGTATTACCCCCTCTTTTTATAGGACACAGGATTATCTTTCTTTAAGACCACAAAATCTTTCTAGTGGTTTTATTGTAGAGCACAGTATCGGTTTGGATTATAAACATCAAAAGCAAATAACGAACATAGTGGAGATGTTCAAAACTTCTATAGATGGTCTTGTAGCCAAAGGTCTGGATAAAGATAAAAAAGCATTAAAGAATATAAATGTTTATTTTGCAAAAGCAGCAACACACAGCCTAGATATTGGCTTTGAGGTCCATTTTGATGGTGTTCTAGCCAGCAAATATAAACAAGTCCTTGGTCTAGTACAAAGCTCTATTGTTGAGATATGTACAAAGAACAAATACGAAATAGCTTTTGAACAACTTAAAGTTTTTCTACCTCGTTAATTAGTGACTCTATGTATTTAAAACCTTTGTTCCAAGTGGCTTGGTTTTCAAGATCTATGCCCATGGTTTTGAATTGTTCTTTTGGTGGAAGTGTAGAACCAAGAGCAAGAAAATCCATGTATTTTTGTGGGAATGTTTTTTTGTTATCAAGATAGTCTTGATACAGAGCTATTGTTGCAAGTTCACCAAAAGCATAAGCATAAACATAGAAAGGCCTCATGAAGTGAGGGATCCTTGCCCATTCGTACCTGAATTCTGGGGTCATTTTTACGGCGTTGCCAAATAATTTACCATATTCTTGTACAAATATATCGCTGAACTGTTCTGGTGTTAATGGCCCATTTTCACTAGCCTTGAATACAGCCTGTTCAAAATTACTGAATGCAGTTTGCCTGAACACTGTGGCTATTATCCTATCTAGTTTTCCCATAATAAAGGCGCGCAGTTCTTGTGGGTCCTTATTACGATTTTCTTTTATGAGCTTTGAGGCTAGCAACATTTCGTTGAACACAGAGGCTGTTTCTGCCGTGGCCATTGGTACATTGGAATTAATAAGCCCCTGATTTTCTGCTATTAGAAGAAAATGTATCCAGTGTCCACCCTCGTGAGCTATAGTGGATATGTCCTCTACATTGCCTTGATAGTTTATAAGTACGACGGGTGGTTTTCCTTTGCCGAAAGAATCACAATATGCTCCACCTCTTTTGTTGCTAGATAATGTTGCATGTACAAGGCCACATCTATACATGTTCTGGAATGCAGCGCCAAAAGGTCCATAGAACTCATCAAAAGTAGTTTGTAGCATTTCCATGGCTTCTTTATAGCCATAGTCCTTTTGTTTTATTTTATCTGAGGTGTAAGGAGCGTAAACGTCTGCATTATTAAAGTCCTTGATACCGAGTATCTTCGCTTTTAATTTCCAGTATCTTTGAGCAAGTTTAAAGTTCTTGGTTATAGCCTTATGCATAGAGGAAACTATCTTGTTGTCTAGTTGACTGCCTTGGTTCCTTACAGCTATCATTGGATCATAACCACGACGTCCTTTTTCTATCAGAACCATGTCCTGTATTATTGAATTGTATATATGAGCGTATACATAGGAATCTTGACCGAACTTTGTTAAGAATGTTTTTGCTGCATCTTGACGTGTTTTTCTATCCTTGTTCTCTAAAAGATTTACCAGTTCTGTTAAACTATATTTTCTTTCTTTTTTATCGTCTGGACCCTTAAAATCAAAGGTGTACTTTGATTCAAATACTTTCCTAAAGTTAGACCACGCAGAACTACCGTTGATGTCTTTCTCTATTATTAGCTCTTCCAGCTCGTTGCTTAATAGATGTTTTTTTGTTTCAGACACTTTGTTAATGAAGTTTCTATAAGTATCTAGTTCTTTTGATGCAAGAACTTTTCTTTTATAATCGTCGCTGGTCCTTGCCAAAGTGTTTTCAAAGAAAGATAAATTTTTGGCTATTTTGGCCATTATTATTTCTGCTTTACCATTCAAAGCCTTTAGTTTTTCGTTCTCCAAATTGACGTTGTATGTGTTGGAAAGATATCCTGCTGGCAATACGGCTTCTTGCCAAAGCTCCTCATATTCCTTTATAGCCTTAAGGACTTGTTTGCTGTTAAGACTTTCTTTCTCTAAGCTTGCTTGATATTTTTTCTTAAAATCAAGGGCTCCTTTTTCTGCAAGGTTTAGGTCTGCAAAGATTTTCTTATCGTTATAGTTGCTGTAAAGAAAACTAAGATCCCATTCTGGTAGTTTGTTAGTTAATGTTTGCTGTTTTATTTTTGAGTTAGCCACGTTTGGATAATCCTTAAAACAAATAAAGTTCTTCATAGAGTCTCCTGCATTGATATTTGTGATCATAAGTACCAAATTAAACAGTATAAGTGATCTTAACATTCATTAATCTCCTTTGTTGTTAGCATCTATGGTTATTTCTGCTTTTTCTATATTTTTATCTTTCTTTTTCATTATACGTATTTTTAAGTTCTGCCAAACAACGACGGTGTCTTTTTTTGGAAGGACCCCGTTGAACAGGTTCATCATAAAACCATTGAAAGACTGAAAATCCTTGTCTTCTGGAAGATCTAGTTCGTATTTTGTATTTATGTCATGAACTGTATCCTCTCCATCTACTACAAAAGAACGTTCAGAAATAGTATTATCCTCTGTGTCCTCTAAATCATGTTCGTCCTCTATTTCTCCTACCAATTCCTCAAGAATATCTTCCATAGTTATTATACCGCTGAACTGGTTGTACTCATCTTTTACAAGGAACATCTGCGTCTTTTTTACCTTCATTAGCTCTAGTACCATATCTACCTTCATGAATTCATTGGTCCATAAGGCTGGTCTTAATATGCTAACGATGCTGTTCTCCGATTCACATAGTTCTGTGTTAAGTAGAAAATCTTTTGCATTAAGTATCCCAATAAAAGTCCCGTTATCATTTACGACAGGATATCTTGTGTACATGTCCCTTTTTATTATTTCTGCCAACTCTGGCATTTTGATGTCTGCATTCAGCACAGTCACCTTGTTCTTTGGTACCATGATGTTCCTTACTCGTAGTTCACTAAACTCAGATACAGCCTTTAGAAAGCTCCCTTTTGAACCGATAAGAGCTCCTTCTCTTTGTGCGAGAGAGATAAAAAAATCCAGGTCCTTTAATGTTACCAGAGGTCCTTTTCTGGAATAAAAAGACTTTGCATTCTTAAGTATTCTATTAGTAAAGCCAACAAAAAGAACAGTGAAAGGATAAAATATATAATAGAATAACATTAAAAATCTTATAAATATGAGAGAAAGTTTTACAGAATTTTCTCTTGCTACAACCTTTGGTATTATTTCTCCAAAAGTGAGGATAAGGAAGGTAAGGATACCAAGGGTTATTGCTATTCCTGTGTTTTGTAATATTTTTTCGGCCATTAGTGTTGTGACAGCAGTCGCTACTATGTTTACAAGATTATTACCTATTAGAATCGTTGTTAACATCTTTCCTGGATCTCTAAGCCAAAACCTTAAATATGTTGATCCAGAAATTTTTGATTCTATTAATTGTAATGCCTTAGTAGGACTTATCGAAGTTAAAGCTGTTTCTGTAGAAGAAAAAAATGCAGAAAGCGACAAACAGACTAGAACAATTATGGGCTGCCATAAAGGTATTTCTGCTATTGATTTTATAATGTCCATTTCTTACTCCTCTTTCAATCCCCTGTTATAGATAATATTTATTCAAGGGTTTTAATTCTTGATCTAGTTCATATACCAAAGGCTTGCCTGTTGGTATCTCTAAGTTTGGTATATCGTCGTTGCTTATATTTTCCAAGTATTTTACCAGAGCCCTCAAACTATTGCCATGTGCAGATATTATAATTTTTTTACCATTTTTTACCTGAGGGGCGATCTCAGTTTGCCAATATGGGATAACTCTTTCTATTGTATCTTTTAAGCTTTCACAGAGCGGTTCACCAGGGATAACTTTGTTTTTGTCTAGGGCAGGGGGGCGAGTGTCAAAACTTCTTCTCCATATATGTACTTGTTCATCTCCATATTTCTTTGCCATCTCAGTTTTGTTGAGTCCTTGAAGCGCTCCATAATGTCTTTCGTTTAGTCTCCAGTCCTTATATATGGGTATTTTCAGCGACATTTGTTCAAGAACTATAGTTAAGGTATCTATTGCTCTTTTTAGAACAGATGTAAAGGCCACATCAAATACAAAGGATTTGTCTTTTAGTGTGACGCCTGCTTGGATGGCTTCTGTTACACCTTTATCTGAAAGAGGCACGTCTGTCCAACCTGTGAAACGATTCTGTTTGTTCCACTCGCTTTCTCCATGCCTCAATAATACTAATCTATATTCCATACTTATTAATTATGTGTTATCTTTTATCTGTATTCTAACAGGTTTAAATCCTCTTACAAGGAGTAAAGACGATGGATGTAAAAAGTAAGCTGTTATTAAAGAAAAAATGTGCATGGGACGGAATAAAGGGGAAGCAAGAAAAAGAGGTCTTTGACTTTAGCTCTGAATATAAAAAATTTATGGATGCATCAAAAACAGAAAGAGAAGCTGTCATATTCATAGAGAATATGTCCCTTAAACATGGTTTTAAGAGGATAAATTCTGCATCAAAGAATGAAACAAAACTTATTATATCCAACAAAGGCGTTAGCACAGCCTTGTGCGTAGTTAACGATAGAAGTTTTAAGAATGGTTTTAATATAATCGTTGCACATATTGATGCACCAAGGTTGGACCTTAAACCTGTTACTCTCTATGAATCAGAACATATGGCTTACATGAAGACCCATTATTATGGTGGTATAAAAAAATATCAATGGGTCACAGTTCCACTTGCTCTTCATGGTATTATAGTTAAGAGCGACGGTAAAAAAATCAATGTATGTATAGGAGAAGAAGAAGGTGATCCTGTTTTTACAGTTAATGACCTTTTAGTACATCTTGCTCAAGAACAGGTCTCCAAACCAGCCAGCAAAGTAATAGAGGGAGAACAACTTAATATCTTGGTGGGATCAATTCCATATAAGTTCAAGAGCGGTTCAGAGGCTGTTAAGACAGGGATATTGGAATTCCTTAATAAGAAGTATGGAATAAATGAAGAAGACCTTGTTAGTGCAGAACTTCAAGTTGTACCTGCAGGCAAGGCTAGGGACATTGGTTTTGACAGAAGTTTTATTGGTGGCTACGGACAAGATGATAGAGTGTGTGCCTATACTGCTCTAAGAGCTATTTTTGATGCAGGAAAATGTAAGCAAAATCTTTTAGCCTTGTTCCTTGATAAAGAAGAGGTCGGTTCTACCGGTACTGGTGGTGCAGATTCCAATCTGTTGATACGTGTTGCGAGTCAGATAATGGAAAAATATAAAGACAGTAATTTTTCATCTGTAATAAGGGCAGTAGAAAATTCAAGACTTGTTTCTGCAGATGTAACAGCTGGTATAGATCCAGAATGGAAGAGTGTTATAGAGCCAATGAACGGAGCAAAAATGGGTTATGGTACTACAATAACAAAATGTGGTGGTTCCAGAGGGAAATATGATTCTAACGATGCTAGTGCAGAATTTACTGCAAGTATAAGAAGTGCTTTTGCAAAGGATGGGGTTAAATGGCAGGCGGCAGAACTTGGTAAAGTTGACGTTGGTGGTGGTGGTACGGTATCAAGGTTCTTTGTCTATTTTGGGCTTGAAGCAATAGACTGTGGCCCAGCGTTACTTTCTATGCATTCACCATTCGAAGTAGCGTCTAAGGTGGATATCTATCATACGTATAAGGCTTACAGGGCCTTTTTTAGACACTGTTAGCAGTAGAACACAAAGCTTGCTAAAAACACGCCCTCAGGTAGAATATGTAATTGGGGGTTTTGGTGAAAAGCTCAAATTCAAATAATGTTCATTTTGTTAAATTAGATATTAACGAAGATGTTATATCTACTATAACAAAATATCTTATTGATAATAATATTATATCAGCAACGTTGAGTGCTATTGGTGTAATTAAGAATATCGAAATAGGTTATTATGATCTTCATGCAGGAAAGTACCTTGTAAAACAGATAGAAGAGGATATGGAACTTCTATCTTTGACAGGTAATGTAGGTATTTTGAATGGTGAGATACATCCTCATATACATGTCGTTCTATCTGGTAAAGACCTCAATTGTATAGGTGGACATCTTCTTAAAGCAAAAGTTGGTGTTACTTGTGAACTTTTCATTAATACTAGTAACATGGAACTTGAAAGACTTTACGATGATAATATTAAATTAAATCTACTTACACCGTTAAAAGCGGGGGTGAAAAAATGTTGAAGCTCTTTTTGTTGTTAATGCTGTCAGCGAGTAATACTCTGTTTGCACAAGATCAAGGCGTAGAGGAAATGGTAATAGATGTAGAGGATGATGTTATAGTAGGTGAATCCGGTATTACATATCATCAACACGAAGAAGCACTTGTGTTACCAGCACCAACACAAGCTCCTGTAGCAACTCCAAATACAACTCCAACGCAGGTTCCTGTAGTAGTAGAGCCCACACAAGTTACTACAGCAACACCACAAACAAGTCTGCCCGTTGTTTCTTCCTCAAAGAAAGGCGATGTGTATGGGTACGCCTACTACCCAAAAGACGCAGAAGATGAGTCATATAATTACAGTAAGGCAGAAGGTAATGTTAAGGCTGGTCAGCCTGGCGATTTTATATTCTCAATATATGGTGAGTTACTAAACTATAAATCAGGTTCTAGTAATAAAGGTGGAGGCGGTGTTGAATTAGGTGTTCAGTTCAACATTTGGAAGTATATGAGTCTTGCCTTGACAGGCTCTATTGGTGCAAGAGAAGGAAATGAACACAAGAACAATTTATATCCTCTTGGTTTAAGACTTGCTCCAAGGTTTAGAATATTACCGTGGCTTTTTATGTACGTAGATGGAGGAGCAGAGATAACTAAAGTAGCAAAAGGTGATTGGGAACATCCTTTTTGGGTCTTTGGCGGAGGCTTGATGTTCAACCTGGGATCTATGGATAAAAAGGCTGAATATAATTTTAACAAAGCCAGCTCTGTTAGAAGAACGTTGTTGATAGTAGGTTTGGAAAAAATAGAATCTCCGAATGTTACAACAGCGACACCACATGCGATGGCTTTAAGAATGGGACTTTCTTTAGAGTTCTAGTCAAAACTTAACCAAATAGAGCTCCATTCTCCCATTTGGAGTACCTTATTTAGTTTTATTCCTTTTATCGATATAAATTTATTCAATACTTTGTCTTCTTCTTTATTTAATATCCCAGACAAAATGAGTTCTCCCTTATGGTTTAATAGAGAAACTATGTGTTCTGCATTTGTCATGAGAACCTCTGATATTATGTTAGCGACTATAATATTGTATTTGCCTTTTTCATTCTCTATTCCTTTTAATATAGCTTTTGCAATATTATTAACTTTGTTAATCTTAAAATTATCGTTGGCAACTTGTATGGCTTCTGGGTCGTTATCTATTGCTATTACTTTCTTTGAACCAAGCATTACAGCCCCAATACTTAGTACGCCACTTCCTGTTCCAGCATCAAGGAGTTCAGAGTTAGATACTTTATTGAAATCTTTTTTGTGAAGTTCCTCTAACAAAACAAGGACACTCCTTGTGGTTTCATGTAAACCAGTACCAAAAGCAGAGCCTGGATCTATTGTTATTACTAGTTCATTATCTTTTGTTTCATATATTTCCCAGCTTGGTCTTATTACGAACCGTTCGCCGATCTTTTGAGGTTTAAAATGTTTTTTCCACTCATTTTCATTGTTTGGGTCGTATTTGATGTTCTCTATTAAGACAGAACCAGTTATCTTTTTTATATTCTCTACTAAAGGTAGTATTTGTGTCTTGTTAGTATCTTCACTGTAGATCTCTAGTTTTATGATCCATGGAGTTGGTTCTGTTTCCATTATACCAGTGATATTTGGCCATAAAGAAATTTGCTCCATGACCCTTTCATAATCTGCAGGATCCAATTCTATGCTTATTTTAAGCCAGTCCTTCATTATCTTGATATTATATTTACTGTTTAAATATAACAATAATTAATAATTTTTTTTGTGTGGAACTTGTAGTAGTATTTGTCTATGAACCAAAAACAACTAGGTCG
>JAKIZQ010000199.1 GCA_022707945.1 Bdellovibrionales bacterium | reverse complement strand
TCCTTTGGATCTATCTTGTTCTTTATACCGTCTGCTCCAGCAAGTACCACAGAGCTCAAGGCAAGATATGGGTTTGATGCCATGTCTGGGGTCCTTAATTCTATTCTTGTTAATTCTGGATATTCAACAGAGTTCTGTATCCTTATTGCGTTAAGCATGCTGTTTTTTCCATAAGACACAGCGACTGGTGCATCATAACCAGGAACCAGCCTTTTATATGAATTAGTAGATGGATTTGTAAGTGCGCAAAGGCTTCTCATGTGTTTTAACACTCCACCTATAAACCATTTAGCTTCTTTACTCAATCCATCGTCGTCTTTAGTGTCTGCAAAAAGATTTTTGTTAGCTTTTCCAAGATATGTATGAACATGCCATCCACTACCCGGAGAATTGAACATAGGTTTTGGCATGAAGGTAAGTTTTAGATTATCCATGTCTGCCAAATTGAATAACAAATATTTTATCGTCACTATGTGGTCTGCTGTAACAAGTAGTGGTTCAAACTGGAATTCTATTTCCTGTTGACCTTTCTTTCCTAGTTCATGATGATGATATTTTGTCCTTATGCCAAAGTCTTTCATTAGGCAGGTGGCCTTGTCCCTAAAATCGTCGTACATATCCATTGGGTTTACAGCGTGGTATGCACTTGAATGAAGTTTTTCATCTGATTCAAGATAATAGTAAGAAGAACTTCTTCTTGCATCATACTTTACGTCCTTGAATATGTAGAACTCAACTTCTGATGCGAACATTGCCTTGTCTGCAAGCCCTTCGTTCTTAACGAATTCAGAAGCTTTTTGAGCGACGAACCTTGAATCTTGTGGAGCACGTTTTCTTGTCTTTCCTGCACTATAAAGGTCAACAAAAAAACTTAGTGTTGGCTTTTGTCTAAAAGTATCAAAGAACACAGTATCAAGGTCTGGTATCTGCACCATGTCGTAATCACCCGGTGTATTAAATCCAAAACTAGATGTGTTGAAAGGAATTCCCTCTACCATAACTTCTTCTGTAAAGTCTTCAACAGGTATAGTTATGTGATGCAACCTTCCGTTAATATCCTGCGTTTTAAGATCTATCATCTCTATCCTTTTAACGTGACAGAGTTTTTTAATGTTCTCCCATTTCTTGTTAGTTTCGTTGTTATTGTTCGCCATGAACTCACCCCCAGATAAATATAAGAGCAACAATAAGAGCCACAACATTAGAAGCGCACATTAGTACCCTAGCTCTTACGGACACATCCCTATATATCATATAAAAAAACAGCCCGTAAGACAATAACGGTATCATTAATAAATGATGTATGAATATTGACGCAAACAAAGTGCTCAAAAACCCTGCAAGCACCAAGAACCTATTAAGTTCTAAAGACCTTAGGTCATCAAGTTTTTGATATAGATAACGTCTTAGTTCCATATTAAGCAAGGCAAACCCAGCCATAGAAAAAGCAGAAGCCGTAGACATATTAACAACGCTGTATAAAAAATAGAATATCAATATTAAATAAAAAAATGTTTTAGAAGCAAGTGCCTTTAATACCTTTTCTTTAGTTGCAGAATAACTTTCTTTTATTTTGTCAGCTGTTTCATGTATTATCCATTTTGGAGTAGAAGCCCCTGCGGTTATAAAGATCCTGTTTACATCGTCTAACTTACTAACATTAAGTTCTTCTGCCCTTTCAATATGAAAACTTTTTCTACTGGTCTTTTGTGCTATTTCGTACAGCCTTGTAGTGTTAGCGCTGTTCTTTCCACCAG
>JAKIZQ010000198.1 GCA_022707945.1 Bdellovibrionales bacterium | reverse complement strand
GAAGACCTTAAGGTTAAACAATATGTTAAGGAACTTAAACTATATCCTGACGAAAGGGCCATGTATGAATTTTTGGGGAAAAAGTATCCTGATGGAGTAGAGGAGCTTTCTCCTAAAGAGAAGATAAACAAGATGGTAGAAGCAAGTATGGAAAAATTTCTTTACGAACTATATAACTCAAAGAATCCTAAAAAATATGTTGGATCCAATAGTAGCTTCCTCTTGGGTAATGCTGAATACCCTGGATTTTTGCGTATATTAATATCAAAAGCTTATAGTATACCAGGATATGAAGATAGAAAATCATTCTTGAATAGTATCTCTGATATAATGAATTACCTGCCTGTTGATAAAGTTGTTTTACAAAGAGATGAACTTGAGCTTGTTAAGGAGTGGAATGATGGGGTTAAATCAAATATTCTGATGAATAACCTTAATACTGCTCTAAATAAAGTATATGGCGTAGATACAAAGAATTTAGACCTTAACAAATTAATAGATCTTTTTATAGAAAAAGAGAACGAAAAGAGGTCAAAAGACCTTGATCCTTTATGTGAAAAAGCTCTTTTTGGTTCTCATTTGGAGTTATACAAGGATTCTTTGCTATATTATCTTTTGGTCAAGTTTGATTACACTCTTGGTGAATACACAGAGAATCTTCCATGGAAATTAAGACTACTAGAGGCCACATATTTGTCTGTTGAAAAATATGACATTCGCAAGAGTAGCCCTCAGCTTATGACATCAATTTATGAGAGTGCAGAGTATTTTTGTGTAGATTACATGACTAGATTGGAAGAGTCTAAAGAAAGATTCGAGAGAGATAAATTAACAGAAAAAGAAATAGAGTTGGAAAAAGAAAAGATTTTAAAAGAATCACTGGATAAAGAGATAAGAGAAATTAGATCAAGGCACGATTATAGAAGAGGGATAAGATAATAGTGAAACTATTTTTTAAGATCACCAATAAGTGGGTTCAAACGACAATAATAACTCTGTTATTGTTGTTGCCACTATTCTCTTTAGCTCATGCCGACGTTAGTGTTGATGTTATGGGACCACTTATCATAGGCGATCCTTTCCAGATCAATGATGATATCTCTGTTAAGGAATGGACTGAATTTGAAAATCGTTTAAAGGTGCTTAAAAGTTATGGTGTGGAAGGTGTTACGATAGATATTTGGTGGGGAATTGTTCACTCTTCACCTAGGAACTACAACTGGGAGTATTACGATAAGATTGACGAAGTTGTTAAAAGAGTTGGAATGAAATGGGTTCCAATATTTTCTTTTCATCAATTAGGTGACAACGTTAATGATCCAAAGCGTATAACCCTTCCTTCTCATATACTAGCTTTAGCACAAACAAAAGGGTACTTATATAAAGACGTTAATGGTAAAGAAAATTATGAGGCTGTGTCTGTATGGGCTACAGAGAAAGTTCTATATTTATACAAAGATTTCTTTTCTGAATTTTATAAGCATTTTGAGGGAAGAACTGATGCTATAAAACAGATTTATATTGGTCTAGGCTCTGCTGGAGAGTTAAGATATCCTTCTTATAATAAAGACACGTATCCCGGGCATGGTGAACTGTGGGCATATTCTGGACTCGCGATTGAGGCTTTTAGGGACTTTGTATTAGAAAAATATAATGGTGACCTTTCAAAAGTTGCACAATCATGGGGTATTAATAGCATAAACAGAGAGAACATCTTTCCTCCTATGGAAGGAGAAAGTTTTTTCACCAATGGACAACATCTAACACA
>JAKIZQ010000197.1 GCA_022707945.1 Bdellovibrionales bacterium | reverse complement strand
TACTCCTTGCTGCTGCTTCTTTAGATAACATTATTGCTATAACAATATTCACATCGCTAATCAACTACTCAAAAACTCCTCTTAACAACGGAATAGATTTAGTTGAAATATCAAAGATCCCAATAAGTATGATCTCTGGTGTGTTAATTGGGATAGTACTTGGATACATACTAATTAAATTCTTTAGGAACTTAAAACTTAGAGAAACTAAGATGATTCTTTTTATACTTGCTGTTGGCATTTTCCTTCATGAATTAGAAAAATATATCCCTATATCAAGTTTTATAGCAATAATGACTCTAGCTTTTATAATTCTAGAAAAAGAACCACTAATGTCACATGGACTAAGCTCAAAATTCTCAAAAGTATGGGTAGTCGCAGAGCTTCTTTTATTCTCTATAATCGGGGTATCAATTGGGTTAGACAAAATAGCTTCTGCTGGTTTTATAGGTTTCGGTATTATAGGTATTGGAATAGTTGGTAGAACAATTGGTATATGGATTTCGTTATTAGGAACAGATCTTAGGAAAAAAGAAAAACTATTTTGTATTATCAGCTTTATACCAAAGGCTACTGTTCAAGCCGCTTTAGGTGCTGTCCCTCTTGCCATGGGCATTAACGGTGGAGAAATAATACTTGCTGTAGCTGTATTAAGCATAATCATTACCTCTCCAATAGGTCTAATCTTAATTAATAAGTATCATCACAAACTACTGTACAAAAAACGTCTTTCTTAGCAAAATATATTTAGGGTGAATATTTGCTTTGAAAAATAATATATTATTGATTCTATCATTAACACTATCTTCTACGATTGGATACTCTTCTCAAAATGGTTTTGAGGTCATGTCATTTAGACCAGCAACTGATAATGGAAATTATATGTCTGTTTGGGATTCTCACATCTTGGACGAAAACAATTGGAGCTTGGGAACAACGATTGATTACAGCTATCGACCTTTACAACTTACCACAGACGGTAAAAGAGAAACTGGCATTTTAGAGAACATTATAGAACAACACTTCTATAGCTCTGTAGGAATAATAAAGGACAGGCTAGAGATAGGTTTGGATGTTCCTGTAGGATGGTGGTTGGATTATAGGGATTCAAACAGGACGGCACTTGGTGATACTATTTTAAATGCAAAAATAGGGATAACTAATATTCAAGAATCTGGCATAGGATTATCTATACTACCTTTTATTTCTATTCCAACAGGCAAAAGTGAATATTTTTTCGGCAATGGCGTCGTATCTACAGGACTAACACTGATCACAGAAGTAAATCCAATCAAAGATCTTTTTGTTGCCCTAAACTTAGGATTATTAGCAAAAAAGAATTATACTTTAAGGAACATAGATGATGCCAGCAAGCTAACAGGTGGAATAGGAGCAAGCTTTTTTGCCACAGAGAACCTGAGCATAACTGGAGATTTTTTGTTTAAGACACGACTATCCGGTATTTTTAAAGAAGAAGCAGAAACACCTATCGAGTTTATAGCAGGTACAAAATATCATATACCAAATACAAACTTCATTATAAATGGTGGCATAGGTGGAGGATTAATAAACGGTGCTGGGGCACCTTCATATAGGATACTTATAGGACTTACCTATGACCTTTCTTCTTGCTATTCCAACAATTATAAGGACAAGTCTACCTCAATCAAAACTCCTTTTGTGCCAACAAGCACCCTCGTACATTTTGATTTTAATTCAGTAACGATCAAGGATAAAAAAGAATTTGAGAAGCTTGATGAAATAGCCAAAGTTCAAAATATTGACCTTAAAATAGA
>JAKIZQ010000196.1 GCA_022707945.1 Bdellovibrionales bacterium | reverse complement strand
TTAATAGTCTATACCGCTTTGGGACAAGTTTTTGGAAGACTCGGTTGTTTTCTTGCAGGCTGTTGCCACGGAGTACCAACAGATGTTCCATGGGGAATATCTGTGAACAACCCAGAAAGCATAACAAGGCCACTTGGCATACCGCTACATCCAACCCAACTTTATCAGGCTCTAGTAAACCTTATAACTTTCTTGATACTATATAAAGTATCTAGACATAAAAAATTCAACGGACAGTTGTTGTTGATATATGGATTAACATATCCGTTGGGAAGGTCTATAGTGGAAATTTTCAGAGGAGATAGCATACGTGGCTTTGTTATAGACGGTGTAATAAGCACAAGTCAGGCTATCAGCATATGTATTTTCTTGGTCTGTCTTACGATATATATAATAAAATATCTTTCTATAAGGAAAAATGAAAAGAAATAATACAATAAAAAAGGGGCTGGTCCCACAACAAAAAAGTCTTCCAGTAGCAAGTGATCCGCTAAGGCTGTACCTTAACGAGATATCAAAATACAGCCTTCTTGATAAAGAAGAAGAGGAAACCCTCGTAAAAAAAATGACAGAAGGTGATATAGAGGCTGCAAAGCTTTTAGTGTTATCTAATTTACGACTAGTAGTAAAAATAGCGCTTGAATATAAGAGTATGTATCAGAACATAATGGACCTGATACAAGAAGGGAACATCGGTCTAATGAAAGCCATTAGCATGTATGATCCTTCTAAGGGAGCAAAACTTTCTTATTATGCTTCTTGGTGGATAAGGTCTTACATATTAAAATTCCTGATTGATAATTTTAGATTAGTAAAAATAGGCACCACACAAGCCCAAAAGAGGCTGTTCTATAATTTATTACAGGAACAAAAAAAATTAGAGAACCAAGGGTTACTTGCAATACCAGACACCCTAAGCAAAAACCTAAATGTAAAAGAAAAGGACATCATAGAGATGAGCTCAAGGCTTATGGGAGATTCAGAAGTATCGCTGGAACAACCCATTAACGACGATAATGGGTTCAGCATACAAGACACCTTGGCAGACAACACAAAAAGACCGGACATGATAGTCGAAGAAACACAGGAAAGAGCAGAACTAATGACACGACTTAACAAAATAGCGAAGACCTTGAATGAAAAAGAAAGAACAATACTAAAAGAAAGATTACTAAGTGAAACACCTTTAACATTACAAGAGATAGCTAATAAATATGGAATATCAAAAGAAAGAGCAAGACAGCTAGAAGAAAGAATAATAAATAAAATGAGAGAAGAGCTTTCTGACCTTAGATGATCAAGCCCAGCTTATAACATCACCATTTTTAGAGCCTGTTACTTTGCCTTTTTCCCAGATTATCTTTCCGTTAACCATTGCATAGTCTACACCTTCAGAAAGAACCCTAGGATTAATAAAATCAGACCCACTAAAAACTTTATCTATATCCAATAACACCAAGTTAGCCTTTACACCCTTTTTGATACCCCATTTTATGCCATAAAATCTTGCTGGATAAGAAGATAGCTTTTCAACCACTTTAGACGGATCTTTACCAGAATAATTGCTTATATATCTAGTTATTGCACCAAATATATCTGGAGTATATCTTCCTTGCATACAACCTGCTGTTGCTGGAAGAATAAAATCGTGTTCAAAGGCATAATCAAGAACAGATCTGTTTACAGCTTCGTATTCAAAAATAGTACTCTCTATATCAAAAGTAAGGAAAGGCAAAAGAACTTCATAAATATCTTCTAAGAGATGGTTCTCGTGTTTTTTCATTTCCTTATTAGTC
>JAKIZQ010000195.1 GCA_022707945.1 Bdellovibrionales bacterium | reverse complement strand
AGAACGCACTATGTATATCGAGTGTTATCTTGAACTCAGAAGGGAATACGTTCTCGTCTAAAAAATTCAAAACAATCTGGTTTTCTTTTTCTATTCCTTCGCCCATGTACCAAGGCAGATTTCTAGACCATTTTTGTCCGCCTAAAAGGAACAAGGCTTTTTCTGCAATAACAGGGGCGTTCCTCATCAGGTCTATTCCTCTGGCGTTCTGTCTTGTCCTTTCTATTCTTCCGACGGGATTAACAACAGGTATCCCACAAATATTTATTTTTGCTATGTTAGCCCTTGCATCTTGATCCCAGTTTATATCCCTTACTATATGTTCTATATAGTCGCTAAGGACTTTTCCACCTATCCATTCAACACCGTGGAAACAAGAAAAGAACGCAACGGTAGGAAGTTTTGGGTCTGGCTTGTGACCTATGTAAAAAGCATAAACAGGTGCTCTGTATCCGTTATGTTCTATGTGGTCCAGTAATTCCATTTTTATCAGTTCTGGGAATTTTTCTGATAATATTCTTATTTTTTTTACCTCAGGACTTTCTTTTACTGTTTGATATCTGTCTTTTAATACTTCAAGACCAATATCAGAATTAAAATCCCTGAGTATGTTAGCTACAAGTTCTGGATGCTCGGTGGTAAGATCATGTCCAGTGCGAGGAAAACTTATGTGTGCTGAGTTTGGAATACAGTCTTTTATTAGTTCAGAGTTCTCAAAGGGAACAAGCTGATCTTCTTCTCCAGATAATATTAGTGTTGGTGCTTTTATTTTTTTTAACATGTTCGGTGTTAAAGAGAACAAGGCAGATACCATTTGTTTAAAAAAATTCTTTTTACTTAGTTTTTGTTGTATCCAAAGTTTATCCCATATATCAACAAGCTCAGGATGTTCTTCTAAGAAGTGTTTGCTAACCAAAAATTTTCCTATCTTCCTATGAGGAAATATAGGACCAACAGGCTCTAAGTTCATGAATAATATGCTTATCAGTGGGAACAGGTTCATTCTTTTATGACTTAGTTGAGTTATACTAGATGCTCCTGCACATACTTTGTTCACTAGTTTTGGATAGTGATATGCTATTGCAAGAGCAGTTAATCCACCCAAAGAGAGTCCAAAAAAATTATAAGGTGGTTCTCCTATTTCTTGTTTTATTTCTTTTAATTTATTTACCACACTTATGGCAGATGCTTTTATGGTTAGTGGGGTGGTGTCTTTATCGTCGTCAGTACCGGGAAGATTTATCATTACAACTTTAAAGTGCTTGGCTAGTTCGTTCTCAAAATCAAGCCAGTAATCAAAGGTTCTTCCTAGTCCCCTAAGTATTATTATGGGTTCGCCTTGTCCTTGTATTTTGTATTTCACTTAAAGTATTACGCACTCCAAACTATTTTTCCGTCGCAAATAGTATATCTTACCTTGCCTTTCATTTTACGGCCCTTGAAAGGTGTGTTCTTACTTTTTGAAAGTATCTTGTCTTCTGAGTATGTCCATTCTTCGTTAAGGTTGAATATAACTACGTCAGCAGGTTTTCCTTTTTCAAGACTTCCACCACTTACTCCTAATATTTTTGCTGGATTGGTGGACATCAGTTTTACGAGTGTCATAAGGTTTATGTCGTTTTGATGTACCAGATCAAGACAAAGTGGCAATGCTGTTTCAAGGCCTATCATCCCACTTTTTGAAAGCTGATATTCTATGTCTTTTTTCTCTACGCTGTGGGGAGCATGATCTGTTGCTATGCAATCTATTATTCCACTTTTTATGGCCTGTCTTATTGCCTTAGTGTCTTTTTCTGTTCTTAAC
>JAKIZQ010000194.1 GCA_022707945.1 Bdellovibrionales bacterium | reverse complement strand
GTCACAAGGGTTGGAAGGACCGCTAGAGGTGTTAAGGGTGTTAATCTCGGAGACGGAGATATTGTTGTTGGCGTAGATGTTCTCAACAACATAGAGAACCCAGACTACACCATTATGACTGTTTTCGAGAACGGTTACGGCAAGAGGACTGATGTTTCTGAATTCAGGGTTCAGTCTAGGGGTGGTAAAGGCGTTATGGCAGGCAAGGTTGGAGAAAAAGGTGGAGCTGTTGTAACAGTTTTCAAGGTTAAAGAGGACCACAGTCTTATGTTGGTTAGCGATGGTGGACAAACGATAAGAATAAATGTCAAAGATATAAGGGTTATGGGTAGAAGTACACAAGGCGTGAGATTAATGAACCTTGACGATGGAGAAAAAATAGTTGGTGTTGCAAAAATAATAAGTGAGAACAATGCTGGAACTGTTCCAGACGTAGAGGGTAATGAGTAAGATCTTTTTAGTTATCTTTTTGCTTGTTCTTTCTTCTTGTGGTCTTGTTAGACCAGAAGACTCTTATTATAGGGAAGCTATAAAATATAAGAACGAAGGTGATACTCATAGAGCCATAGATAGTTTAAGAAAAGTTGTTTCAACAGCTCCTAAAAGCAAGAAAGCAAAAGATGCTCTGTATCTTTTAGGCGATCTTTATTATCAAATAGGAGATCCAAAGAAAGCAATTAAAGTGTTGGAAACATACATAGACATTTCTGCACCAAATGACGAAAGACGTTTTGATGTTTTTAATAAGATGGGTCTTGTTGTGTATTCAAGGACAAACGATTATCCAAGAGCTCTTATGTACTACAAAAAAGCCATCCCTTTGGCTGATTCAAAAAGGGAGAAGTTCGATGTTTCCCTTAATGTTGGTAATTGTTATTTTAAGATGTATAGATTCGATAAGGCTCTAGACTTTTTTAGCAATGCTGTGAAACAAATGGAAGACAATCCAGACGATGAAGAGAGCTTGTCTTTACAAGAAGCCTTGTATTATATGGCTTTCTCATATTCTCTTCTTACTAAAGACCTTAATGAATCCACTGAATTATCGGAATCTGCAAAATCACAGGACCTTTTTTCTGATCCACAGAAGAAAATAATAGCAATATTGGACAAATGTCTTAAATATTCTGATTCTTCAAAATATGGAATTCTGTGCAAATATCAAAAGGCAGAGGCTTTTGAAGAACTCGGAGACAGACAAAAGGCTATCTCTATTTATATGGAATTAAAGGAACTTTATCCAAACAAAGGCGTCATAGAAGCAAAAATATCTAAGCTTTCTTCTTCGAGCACACAAACTAAATAGGTATTGACATTAACACCTGTTCTTTATAAATATTTCAAACCTTTATATCAATTTAACAGGGGGTGATATTTAATGCCTGGTATTTACATGCGTGATGGTGAGTCTTTTGAGCAATTCTTAAAGCGTTTTAAGAAACAGTGCGAAAAGGCAGGCATACTCTCTGAAGTAAGAAAAAGAGAGCATTTTGAAAAACCTTCTGTATCAAAGAAAAAAAAGAGTCTTGCAGCTCAGAAAAGAATCATAAAGAAACAAAGAAAGTCTTCTAGATAAATAAAAAGAAGAGAGGGTGTTGTTTGGCTCCCTTAAACATAACAAAGGGCGTTATCGACGAGATACGTTCTAAGTTAGACATTGTTGATATTGTAAGCGAGAAGGTCTTGCTTAAAAAAGCAGGAGCTAATTATAAAGGTCTATGCCCTTTTCATAACGAGAAGACCCCGAGCTTCATGGTCAGCCCAGATAAACAGATTTTTAGGTGTTTTGGCTGTAACGAAGGCGGGGATGTAATAAGTTTT
>JAKIZQ010000193.1 GCA_022707945.1 Bdellovibrionales bacterium | reverse complement strand
TTCTTTCATTTCACTCCGAAATGCAAAAAAATGCTGGTTTTTTTCGTTATAAATCTTTTCATGCCTTATATAAAGAAATGTTACCATAATAATGGCTACACCTAATAATATATATATCTTTTTTTAAAACATTGGCTCTTTCCCCCATATTAACGCTTAGCATTTAAATTCACAAAGAACATATCACCTTTGGAAAAGTTATTATTTAAATTAATAAACGATATACCTCCCCACGTAGATACTAAAACTGTTGTTTGTCCTGTTTTTTTATTCTCTGACATACCAGTTATTGTAACCCAATGGGTTTGGAAGTTTTGTTTTGTTATTTCTCCTTTTGGTTCAAAGAAATCTATATTTTCCAGATTCTCATTAAACCATGTTAACATAGCAATTGGAGTATCACTATCTAACCCTTCTCTAATAAATTTAGATGCACTATTCAATGAGTTAAAGGTATTACCTTTTGATGCAGTCTTTACATTTACTCCTTTTGTTAACCCAAAGATTTGAGCACCAGATTCTAGCATACTAGGTAGTGGAACACCTATTGTAAACGGATCTTTGCCTCCTTTTCCTTCTCTTCCTATAGGAGTCACATAATCATATATTTCTTTCATATAATTTGTAAAATCCTCTTGACTGATATTGTTAATATCACCACTATATAACAAACTATTTTTAGGGTTACTTTTAGCAAGGTATGCTAAGATATTTGCAACTGCAGTCGGCCCACATCCTCCATAATGTCCAACTGTTTTTCTACCATACCATTCTTGATCTCCTCCATAGTATACATAGCCATCTTTATCCTTAATTATTACAAAGTTACCTACATCAGCTATTGTACTTACTGTAAAGTTCAAGTTCCCAGTTCCCAAGGATTTTCTGAATATATAATCCCTATCTAGATATATTCTGTCATTCTTATTGTTGTCACTATTTACACTGTCTGTATACTTTAGCTTATATAATCCTTTGGAATCAGCATAAATGGTTCCATAAAAATCACTACTATAATCTAAATCTCCTTTATTATCTACCCTATAAGTTGTTCCATCAGGCCTACCTGCAAATTCTTTGCCCCTATACTTATTCCTTGCTGCTTCTGCTGATGCATGGGCTAATCTTTTGCCTGCTTCATCTCCTCTTTTATTTGCTTCTATCCATGCTATTGTTGCCTCTTCTATGGCTAGCCTATCTTCTTGCCTTGCCCACCTGTGGCACACGTTCGCCCTGTGTGGCGTTTTCTAGTCCCAAGGGGAGTTAAATGACGAGAAACGCCTGTTTGAGGCGAATTTGGCGAGCGTTCCACTTCGCCTTTTTAGGTCAAAACCACTGCCTACTCAATATGTTATTACGGTGCGGGATAAAGGGACGTGGTCGCCTTGCTGCCCCTCGCATCCACAAACGCCGGCAATGCCGACGTTTGTACGGTGCTTAGTACGTGGTCGAAATGACCCTTTGTGTGTCAAGTAGATGGTCAGCATAGCTTACAATCGCCATTTTCAGCCGATTTTTAGGTGCACAAGTCCATCACACTTACAATTTCAGCTTTTCATCTAGGCTGTATTCACATTGCCCATTAAGACAATTTAGCAAATACTTCAGTTCTACATCGCTGATATCTTCCTCAAGAATATGACTCAGTGCAAAATAACTATCTGAAATCAACAAATTGTTAATTCCATACACTTCCTCACAATCGACGCTGTGAACAAGATTTTCAGCAACTTGCTCTTTGGTAAGTTGCTTATTCAAGAACTTCTCAATAATCCCTTGTAGTGCCTTTTTCAATTCATTCTCATTCATATTGTCACCTACTTTGG
>JAKIZQ010000192.1 GCA_022707945.1 Bdellovibrionales bacterium | reverse complement strand
TTAAATAATGTAGTGTTCGTTGCATGTTTTTAAACCTTAAATCTCAACCACCAAACTTTCCATATGGCTTCAAGTATTATTGCTTTGCTCATTTTTGTTTTTCCAAGCATACGATCAGAGAAAGTAATTGGTACTTCTTTTATTCTAAAACCTTTTTTATGTGTTCTGTATTTTAGTTCTATTTGGAATGCATAACCTGTGGTCATAATGTCTTTATAGTTTATGTTTTTTAACACAGATGTTTTTGTTCTGTTAAAACCTCCAGTAAGGTCGTTAACTGGACACCACAATATCATCTTTGAATAAAAGCTTCCGCCACGACTTAATATTCTTCTTGATAGAGGCCAATTAACAACAGCCCCACCTTTAACATATCTGGAGCCAACTATCATGTCGCAAGAATCTGCTACCTTGTCAAATTCTGCAAGGTCCTCTATTCTGTGAGAGCGATCTGCGTCCATTTGTTGAAACCACTCATAATCATTTTCTATAGCAAAGCTCATCCCCATCTTATATGCGTTACCTAGTCCAACTTTTTTTGGGTTCCTTATGTAATAGAGGTTATTGTGTTTTTTTTGTAATTCTTTTACATATTCAAGGGTTCCGTCATTAGAGTTGTCGTCTATTATCAAAAGTCCGCCATCGTTCTTAAGATACAGTAATAAGGACGGTATCATTACCTCTAGGTTTGGTTTTTCATTTATCACTGGTAAGGCTATAAGAAGTTTTTTCATAGCCCATGGTTAATATGCTTGTCTGCTAAAATCAATCCTTTTTAGTTCTTCGTTATTAATAACTCTATTTATGGGGTTTGTGTGGAGGCGTTCCTTTTGCAAACCACTTATTGAGACTAATTCTATAAACAACTTAAAAAGCAGATTGACAAAGTGTAACCTTGTGAGGTATCATTTATGGGAAGGATAAAAAGAGGTGGCTATATCTTTGAAACTTGGGAAGGTGATCATAATCCACCTCATGTACATGTTTATAAGGATAACCAGCCCGTAGTGAAAATACAACTTAATCCAATAAAGGTGCTTAGTGGAGAAGTTAATATAAAGGTTTTTTACATAATAAGAGAACTTATTGAGGAAGGGAAATTATGAAACATAGAAAATTTAAGTATGTAATTTTTAATAACAGAAAAAAGGTATTTAATCTTACGTATACATCAGGACTAGAAGTTGAATGTCCTTACTCTGCCTTAGCCATAAAAAAGAAAGTAGTGGAAGCTGGACCAGACCCAGAAGTTGGTTATCATTCTTTTTATTTCAAACTAGAAGATGAATATATTGGATATGTACCTTTTGACCAACCGCTACACATAGTAAAAAACCCAGACTATTTAAGGGCAGAGGCAGTTAACAGAATGACTCATGAAGTTAAGGATATGTATGAGAAAAAAAACATTTCAAAAAGAGAGATAGCAAGAAGAATGAACACTTCTGTTACTCAAATAAACAGGCTACTTGATATTAATAACTTTGATAAAGATATTTCACGGCTTATCCAAATGGCAGCAGTCCTTGGACATGAATTTCAGATTTTCTTTAAAAAAGCAGCATAAAATCAACATCTTTCATGTTTTGAAAATGCCTTGACAACCATGAAACATGCTTGTAAAACCGGCTTAATAGTTTAACCCTACCCTGGCGGTAGCACGCCAAAACCAAGTAAAAAAAACAAAATGACAGAAGATAAAAGAATAGCAATAGAACACGGCATACTGGACATCATAGACCAGCAAGAAGGTCGTGTAACTCAAACAGAGTTATCCAATAATCTTAGAATATCTATTGGACTGCTTAATTCATATTTAAAGAACCTAATAAGAAA
>JAKIZQ010000191.1 GCA_022707945.1 Bdellovibrionales bacterium | reverse complement strand
CTCTGTAATATGGTATCCACTTGGAGCTATTGGGGCTGTGCTATATGCACTTTTCCAAGATGTTCTTGATAATGGTAGCTCTATTGGAAAAATGGTAATTGGACTAAAAGTAATAAGCTATCCAAAAGAAGGAAAGCCAATAACATGGAAAGTTTCTGCTCTAAGGAACCTCTCCATAGCATTATTTACTCTGTTCGCTGTAGTGCCTGTCATAGGCTGGATATTGATGCTCTTGGTTGGGATCCCACTCTTGATGTTCGAACTATATTTAATATACAACCTTGATTCAGGTTATAGGATGGGAGACGTAATAGCTGGTACACGTGTTGTTTCTGTAAGGAATTATAAAGAGGTAAAGGCTACAGACCAAGAAGAACCAATATCAGATACTCAGGACCCATTTGAGCCTTCTGAACCATCCAGTTAAAAATGAAAAATATTAAAAAACTGTTTATTATAGACGGTAGTTCTTACATCTATCGCGCATACTTTGGACTCCCTATGCTTAACAACTCAAAAGGGATTCCCACAAATGCCGTGTATGGCTTTCTTAAAATGATAAAGAACACCCTCAATATCTACAGACCAGAGTATGCCATAATAGCGATGGATTCAAGAACCCCTACTTTCAGAAAACTAAGATATCCTGAATATAAAGCTAACAGAGAAGCCACCCCAGAGGAACTTAAAACCCAAATACCTTACATAGAAAAACTCATAGAAGCACTTAAGCTTCCAAAGATACGGGTCGATGGCATAGAAGCAGATGACATAATAGCGACGTTGACAAAGAATGCAACACAAGAAGGTTTTGAGGTAGTAATAATATCTGGTGATAAAGACCTTATGCAACTTGTAAGTGAAAAGACCCTAATGATAGACACTCTTAAGAATAAAACCTATGGAATAGAGGCTGTAATAGAAAAACTTGGTGTAAAACCAGAACTTGTAAGGGATTACCTTGCAATAACTGGAGATGCTAGTGACAACATCCCGGGAGTAAGAGGTATTGGACCCAAGGGAGCAAGTTCTTTACTTAATGAGTATGGAAACCTTGATGAGATATATAAAAAAATAGATTCAATAAAAAATAAAAAACATCAAACTGCACTGTTAAAGTATAAAGAAGAAGCTTCATTATCCAGAGAACTGGTTACACTAAAAGAAGATGTAGAGTTTGAGTTAAAAGTATCTGAGTCTGGTTTAAAAGAGCCTGATAAAGAAAAATTAATGGAGCTACTAAGCGAACTTGAATTCACATCAGAGCTAAAGGAACTGCTTGCTACAAAAAAGAACATCAACATAAACAGCGATATAAAAGTAAATGTACTTGATCAAAGATATGTAGAACACGAAGGATCTTTATTGGGCCATGACCTGTTACATAATTGTGATATCAAAACCCTTTCCAGATACCACAATATATTCGATACAAGGATAGCATCATATGTGCTCAACCCAGGTGAAAGAGATTATCCACTAGAGGATATAAGCCTTAAAACCATAAAAGAGTCTTTTGATCCAAAATTATTCCCTGCAATAAAAGAAGTTTTAAATGAACAGATAAAAGAGAAAGGTTTAGAACGTGTTTTTTATGAAATAGATATACCTTGCATAAAACCTTTGAAGGAAATGGAAGAAACCGGTGTAATGGTAGACGTAGATAAATTAAAAGAGCTATCCTCTGAGTTTGGCACCTTGATATCTGAATATACTGAAAAGATATATAAAGAAGCTGATATGGAGTTCAACATAAACTCGCCAAAACAACTTTCTTTTGTACTGTTTGAAAAACTGAACCTTGTCTCTTTAATGGCAAAAAAAACTGATACCGGTCT
>JAKIZQ010000190.1 GCA_022707945.1 Bdellovibrionales bacterium | reverse complement strand
TATGAGGTCTGGTTCTGAAAAAGATATAAGCACTAAATATCCAGATGATTATCACGCAGAGGACATAAAGGGTAAAGAAGTTACTTTTAAAGTTAAACTTAATAAGATTATGGAAAGAATATTGCCAGAACTTACAGACGAGATGGTTAAGGAACTAAAACTTGGTAGTTCCAAGGACGAGTTCTACTCAAATATAAAAGAGAATATAAGAGCAAGAAAGAACGAATCAAAGAACTCTCATTTAAGGAAACAGGTAATAGATAAACTTATAGAGGCTAATAAATTTGAAGTATCTGCTCTTGAGGTAGAAAGAAAAGTGCCAGAAGTACAAGAAAGGGCATTGCATAATGTTTTTGGACATCATGCACAAAAGAACTTGAATGAATCACAGAAAAAAGAATTCTTTGATAAGCACATGGATGAGATACGTAAAGTTGCAGAAGATGAGATCCGTATATCTTACATAATTGATGCAATAGCAGAAAAAGAATCCATAAAAGCGGAAGAAGCAGAATTGGAGAAGGAATTAGAGGCTACAGCACGTTATATGAGTTTATCCCTTGATAAACTAAAGGAAAAATATGGAAAGGAAAACTTGTATAGAGCGGCTTCTAAAGGCATAATTGAGAATAAGGTATATGAATTGATACAGGGACAGGCAAAGATAACAGAAAAAAAGGAGGCTTCAAAGTAGATGAGCTACATTCCTACGCCTTATGTAATAGAACAAACACCAAAAGGTGAAAGACAGTACGATATATATTCAAGGTTACTGATAGATAGAATAATATTCATCGGTAGCGAGATAAATGATGTAGTGGCTAATATTGTCGTAGCACAACTTTTGTTCTTAGAAGCGGATGCTCCGGAAAAGGATATACATATGTACATAAATTCACCAGGCGGTGTAGTTACGGCAGGTTTTGCAATATATGATACGATGAAGTACATAAGGCCTGATGTCTGCACTTATTGTGTTGGTCAGGCATCAAGTATGGGTGCTTTTTTACTTGCTGGAGGAACTAAAGGAAAACGTTTTGCGATGCCTAACTCAAGGATAATGATACATCAACCAATAGGTGGCTTTAATGGTCAGGCAACAGATATAGAGATACATTCAAAAGAGATACTTAGGACTAGAGAGAATATAAACAAGATACTTTCTCATAATACTGGTAAGGATATAAAGACGATATCTCGTGATACCGATAGGGACTTTTTTATGTCTGCACAAGAAGCTTTGGATTACGGCATTATAGACAAGGTCATAACGAGGGAAAATAATGGAAAATAATAACGTTGGATTTACTGAGCTGGTTTGCTCTTTTTGCAGGAAAAGCCAAAAGGACGTTAAAACACTTATAGCTGGTACTGGTGTGTTTATTTGTGATGAGTGCATAGAGATGTGTAACGACATCATAAGGGATAAAATGAAGAAGACCGTTTCTGCAGGAGGTCCATCTAGCGTACCAAAACCTTCTGAGATAAAAGCGGTCCTTGATACTTATGTTATTGGACAGGACGAAGCAAAAAAGACGCTGTCAGTAGCAGTACATAATCACTATAAGAGGATATATTCTAATATTTCCGTAGATGAAAATGGAGTTGAAGTACAAAAAAGTAACGTCTTGATAGTAGGGCCTACTGGTAGTGGTAAAACATATCTTGCTCAAACCTTGGCCAAGATACTGAATGTTCCATTCACTATAGCTGATGCAACTGCATTAACAGAGGCTGGTTATGTTGGTGAGGATGTAGAGAATATACTATTGGGATTATTGCAAGCTGCTGATTATGACGTGGAAAGGGCAAAAAGAGGGATAGTGTATATAGACGAAATAGATAAGATAGCAC
>JAKIZQ010000018.1:285-13384 GCA_022707945.1 Bdellovibrionales bacterium | reverse complement strand
AGTTGAAAGACCGGTTTATACTGGTTCTGAATATTGGGCTATTAGTATCGTTGACGGTATTGCTGGCGCCGCTGAGTTTATATTAATTGTTGTCGCTTGGGAAATTGCTGCTGCTGGTGTAATGGCCGCTGCCTTTGGTGCAGAGTTTGCCATTGCTAATTCTTTATTTGCAGAAGGAGTTGGTTATATGATCGCCGCTAGAGGTGGTGCAAGGGGTATTGCGGCATATGAATCATTCCTTATAATGAACAGTGCAAAGTATGCAATTACTTTTGCTGAAACTCCACTTGGGATAATGTTCAATAAAGTAGGTAAAGGTATAAAGAACTTTTTTACAAGATTTGCTCCGCAGATATCTATACTTAAAAGAGGTGTCGTTGTTACTTCTACGGTCCTTAATATGAATGTTGCTATGGTTACTGCTAAAACGTTGCCAAACATAACTACTAAGGCAACAACAGAGATAGTACTCAGTGTCGCAGAAAAAGAGGCTGTTAATACTGCGAATACAATAATAAGGACTACTACAAATAGCGCAACTAACATGGCTGAAAAAGAAGTTCTTTCTTTATTGCAGAAAAAAGGAATGGATATTGTAAATAGTGGAAAATATCTTAGTGCTATAAAACCAGCATCCTTTTCAAAATTACCGGTATTCCAGAGTGTTAATAGTGAGCTTGTTATTTCTACTGCACAGGTCATAAACACGGGAATAGATAAGTATCTAATAGTTAGTGATAACATTCCTTCAATAGAGGCTGGAACTACAGATATGACTTTTACAAGAGTATTTAAGTTCCAAGATGGTCAGGTTAAAAGTTATTACGGTTTAGGGAATGGTAATGAACCGCCTGTTTCTTTGAACCCTCAGCAAGCTTCTGAACTTGATGATCTTATCAATACTTATAACACTATGTGTAAGGGATAAGGCCTTTTTATAACTGTAAAATAACGAACTTGTGATATGAAGAGGTCCATGTATTTTGAGGACCTAACACTAGATAAACTTACCAATATAGTTAAAGAATGGGGCAAGCCTGCCTTTAATGCAAAGAACCTTTATAGGTGGTTCTATAAAAGAAGTGTGCGTGACTATAGTTTAATGAGCGATGTTTCCAAAGAATTAAGAGAGAAACTTTCATTACAGTACATTCCATATTCCTTAAAACTTATTGAAACAGAAAATTCAAAGGATGGTTGTGTTAAGTTTTTGTTCGAGCTTCAAGATAAAGAGACTATAGAAAGTGTTTTGATACCAAAAGAAGACAGACTTACACTCTGTGTATCTACACAGGTTGGTTGCAAGATGGGTTGTACTTTTTGTTGTACAGCTAAGCAAGGATTGAGTAGAAGCCTTGCCTGTTCAGAAATAGTAGCACAAATACAATTTACAAACACTTATGCCAGGGATGTTCTTAAAAAAGCTGTGGATGATGGTGGATATAGAGCGGTTACCAATATTGTTTTTATGGGAATGGGCGAACCACTAGATAATATGGATAACGTTATAGACGCTATAACTGTTATATCAGACGATAATGGGCTGGCTTTTGGGTTGAGGAAGATAACAGTATCTACATGTGGTCTTGTACCAAAAATATTTGAGTTTAGAGACCGCTGTAATGCAAAACTGGCAATATCACTTAATGCTATTACAGACGATGTAAGAGATAAAATAATGCCAGTCAATAAAGCCTACCCTATAAAAGAACTGCTTAAAGTAATAAAGAGTGTTGGTTCAAGAAAACAGGATTTTGTAACTATAGAGTACATACTTTTTGGTGGCCTTAATGATTCAAAACAGGATGCAATAAGTTTGTCCAAGTTATTAAAGGGCCTGAACGTTAAAGTTAATCTTATCCCATTTAATTTTAACCCCATGACCCCAGAGTTCGTTTCTCCAACAGATAAAAGTATCTATGATTTCTACGAAGTATTGGTCGAAAAAGGCATAGTTTGTAACGTTAGACATAGTAGGGGAATAGATATTAATGCAGCGTGTGGGCAGTTGAAATCAAAGAAAAAAGGTATATAAGAGGGTGTTATGGAAAATGTTACACCCATGATGAAGCAATATATGGAAGCCAAGAATTTGGTTCCTGGGAAACTATTGTTCTTTAGGATGGGAGACTTTTATGAGTTGTTCTCAGACGATGCCACAACGGCCGCTCCCATACTTGGCATAGCTCTAACTTCGAGGGATAAGAAAAATCCTGTACCAATGTGTGGGGTTCCTTATCATGCTGTGTCGTCGTATATATCAAAGCTAACACAAAAAGGTTATAGTGTCGCTATCTGTGAGCAAGTAGAAGATCCTAAAAAAGCAAAGGGCATAGTTAAACGTCAAATAACAAGAGTAGTAACTCCCTCTTTGGTCTACGACACAGATGTAATAGATGCAAAACAGACTTCGTATCTTTGTGCGATAACTATAAAAGACAATGGTAGTTGGAGCTTTGCGTATCTTGATTACAGTACTGGTGATTTTAAGGCCAATAGCGTTATTAATACTGATGGTCTTATCAAAGAGCTTTCTTTGATAAATCCGAGAGAAATAATCTGTGAGAAGGGAATAGAACTTCCTGATGTTCTGAATAAATTCCTATTAAATGTGACTTTTTCTGTTGTAGATATAAAGAGCAATAGTACTGCTCAAAAACAACTTAACAGTATGATAGTCGACTCAAGATTAGATGAAAAAGAACTAAAGGCTGGCAAGATGGCTATTGGGTATTTAGTGGACACACAGTTTAGAGAAACCTTTCCTCATATCAGGCATTTTGCAAAAGTATCATCAGCAGAGTATCTTGGGATAGATGAATTTACGTCTAGGAATCTTGATCTTTTCGATTCTTTTATAAAGAATATAGATGAAACAAGAACGGCTATGGGTGGAAGATTATTAAGGCAGTGTGTTTCACAACCGTTGGTTAATCTAGATAAGATAAATAAAAGGTTGTCTCTTGTCGATAAGTTTGTAAACGACATAAGCATATTAGACAAGACAAGATCTTTTTTGTCTCAATGCTCTGATATAGATAGATTGTCGTCTAGGATAGCACTTGGCCAATATGGTCCAAGGGATATTAGGAATCTTTTTGAGACGCTAGAGCTTGTTTACAACATGAAGAAAATACTTGATGAGGCTGGAATAAGTTTTGGTGAGGGTCTTTTTAGTGAAGAACTTATAAGATTTGCAAAAAAAATAGACGAACAACTCAATGTGGTGCTACCAGCTACTAGTAAAGAAGCAGGTATATTCAAAAAAGGTTTTTATCCTGAGCTCGATGAACTGATCGATCTTCATACGAATAGCAGACAAGTACTTTTGGATATGGAGAAGCGTGAAAAAGAAAGAACAGGTATTTCGTCATTAAAGATAAAATATAATAAGATATTTGGTTATTATATAGAAATAAGTAATGCCAATATACACTTGGCTCCACAGGATTATCAACGTAAACAAACCTTGGTTAATGGTGAAAGGTTCATAACACCTGAGTTAAGGGAATTAGAAATAAAATTACTTAGCGCAGAACAAAAAAGAATAGAACTAGAGATTAATCTGCTTAATTTATTGGTCGATGAGTTCTCTTTAAAGCATCTTGAAAATACTCTTTCTATCTCTAGCTTTACCGCAGAGATAGATCTATTAACTTGTTTTGCTTACGTTGCTGTTAAAAGGTCATATACTAAGCCAGTTATTCACGAAGGTTATGACCTTGAACTAAAAGATGCAAGACACCCTGTGTTAGATCAAACCATGGGGGCTGATTTTGTTCCTAATGATGTGATTCTTAATTCGGATGATTTTTTCCATATAATCACGGGTCCTAATATGGCAGGTAAAAGTACTTTGATGAGAACAGTGGCATTACTCGTTATCATGGGACACATGGGGTCTTATGTCCCTGCTTCTTATGCAAAGATACCTATAACAGACAGAGTCTTTACTAGAGTAGGAGCAACAGATTATATCCTTCAGGGTCAGAGTACCTTTATGGTAGAAATGATAGAAGCCTCTAACATAATCTATTCTGCAACAAAAAATAGTTTAATAATACTTGATGAGATAGGCAGGGGTACTAGTACTTACGACGGTATTTCTATTGCATGGGCAATAGCCGAGTATATACATCAAAAGATATCTGCAAAATGTATGTTTGCTACACATTATCATGAGTTAGTTGCACTACAGAATGAATTGAATGGTGTTAGTAACTTCTCTATGTCTGTTGAAGAGGAAAAGAATGGCCTTTTCTTTTTAAGAAAGTTGGTAAAAAGGCCTGCTTCTAAAAGCTACGGCATACAGGTTGCCAGTATGGCTGGTTTACCAGATTCTCTTATTAAACGGGCGTATTCAATAATGAAGGACCTTGAAGAAGAAAGAAAACACACAGAAATAAAAATTGAGAAAGATCAATTGTCGTTATTTGACAAAAAAGAAGATGAGAGTTACCGTTTTATAAGTGAGTTGGCTAGCATTGATCTGGATAAGCTCACGCCTATAGACGCACTTGGAAGATTATATAAATGGAAAGAAGAGGTGAACAAAGTTGAGTAGAGCTGACATAAAAAAATACTTCTTGTTATTTGGTCTTATTGTTTTTGTTTTTTTTATAATACTTGAATACATATCGTTGTCAGAATATTCCAAAGAGGTTGTTGCTTATCAAAAGATGGTGTTTCCTCCAAGAGACATGGATATGGTTGTTGTTCTTACTGGTAGTTCTGGAAGAATAAGACCAGCTTATGAACTTATGAAAGAAATGAACGCTCCTGTACTTTTTGTTGCTGGTACTCATGCAAAGGTTAGTTTTCAGGAACTCGCAAGAGAACACAATATGGATATAAATTATAAGGACAGGATCGTTGTAGATAACTCCTCCAAGACCACTTATGAGAATGCAGAAGCTGTGCTTAAGTATGCAGAAGAACACCAGGTAAATAAAATATTGCTTGTGACATCTGTGTATCATATGAAAAGATCCCTTCTCGTGTTTAAGAATGTTTTTGAGAACACAGATGTAGAGGTTATCCCTTACGGTACTACTGTAAAACATATTAAAAAAGATTCTTGGCTTAAGGATTGGAAGGTTTTTCAGAACATAGTATATGAGAGTTTTAAATATCAGTATTACAGGATATTGTTCGCAGGCACTATTATTTAATGTTCATATCAAAATTTGCGTTCTTGTAAGCGTCACATCTTGAGCATAATAATATTTTATCTCTTTCTCCGTTATCCAAAATGTTCCTATAACTTTTTAGTGGTTCACCGTTCCATATTTCAGAGACGGTTTGTTCTTTAACGTCTCCTATTACACCACGCTCATTGGTGTCCCAACAACAAAGAGTTGCTCTTCCATCAACATAAAAGAACATTTCTTTTCTTATCTTAAGACATGGTTTATATAATGGTTCTGTCTGACCTTCCCAAGGATACCTGTATAGCTCCGTTACGAGGACGTTCTTTGCTATTTTAGTCCATTTTTCATTAAAAAGGTTCTGCTCTTTTTCTGTGTTTGGGAAAGCTATCATTCTTACTTCTGTAAAAACATCTTTTCCTGCATTTTTACAGAAATATTCTGTGTTATTCTCTACAGTCTTAAAATCCAACCCTTTTCTTCTTTTGTTATATTCTTGCTCAAAAAATCCATCTATACTGAATCTAACAATATCTACGCCTATTTCTAATAATGAGTCAGTTACTTTTGGACTAAGCAAAGACCCATTTGTGTTGAATTCTATTTTTGCTGTTTTATCCTGTTTTATATAACGACAGATATCTAACATTCTTGTATCAGCAAAGGGTTCGTTTAAGAGGAATGGTCTATAACTTACACCCCAGCCTCTTGTATCATCTATAATTTTTTTCCACACATTATCTTCCATTCTTTTGGGTCTACGTGTTACCTTTCTTTGAGTACAAAAATCGCATTTAGCATTACACACTATAGTAGTTTCTATCTGTATGTGATCCGGCTTGTTCTTATATGTATATGGTTTAAAAGAGGCTATTTGTTTTACAGCATCTAATAATGTGTTTATATTGTTCTCACCTATTTTTATTCCTTTTCCGCCAAGATTTTCTGCTAGTTGTTTGTCTGAATCCTTATCTCCAATAGAGTAGGAATTAGAAAGGTCTAGGTCATATTTTAACTTTATGTCCTCTATAAGTTTTGTATTAGGTTTTCTACAATTGCAGTTTTCCTCTGGAGCGTGATAACAGGTCAGGATCTGTGTTATCAGATCTTTGCCAATTAGTTGGAGAAGACGAGCATTTACTGCTTCAACGTCAGAGACTTTCATCATTCCTCTGCCAACACCAGATTGGTTAGTAACTATAAAAAGCATAAAACCAGCACTTTTTAACATTTCAAGAGCTTGTTTTGTACCAGGTATTAATTCAACTATATTGGGATCCTTTATATAACCATGATCTATTATCATGGTACCGTCCCTGTCTATGAATATCGCTCTATTTGACATCCTTAAAACCTTTTGGATATTTTTTGTGCCATTCCCACGCAGTCATTATTGTTTTTTCTATACTGTAATGTGGTCTCCAACCCAATATTTCTCTGGCCTTTTTACATCCAGCTATGAGTATTGCAGGGTCTCCTTCTCTTCTCTCTGTATATTCAACAGGGATCTTTTTGCCTGATACTTGTTCAACTTTTGATATTATTTCATTTACACTATAACCCATAGATGATCCCAGATTAAATTCTTCACTTCTTTTTTCTGTGTCCATGAATTCAAGCGCCTTTACATGAGCATCTGCTATATCCATTACATGAACGTAATCTCTAATACAAGTTCCGTCACTAGTCTCGTAATCATTACCAAAAACAGTGAATTGTTTCTTTATACCCAGGGCAGTTAATATCAAGAGTGGTATTATGTGTGTCTCTGGGTAGTGGTCTTCTCCTATGCGACCTTCAGGATCTGCTCCAGCGGCGTTAAAATATCTAAGATATATATGCTTTATTCCGTAAGCTCTTTCATATGTGGATACGATTTGTTCTATAAAGAGCTTTGAAAGACCATAGGGGTTACACGGTACTTGAGGATGAGCCTCATCTATTGGTATCTTTACAGGGTTTCCATAGGTGGCAGCAGATGAAGAAAAAACGAATTTTTTGATACCAGCCTCTAGCATTACCTCTAAAAGATTTATGGTATTTGAAACGTTGTTCTTAAAATATTTGTGTGGATTTACAACAGATTCACCTACGTAACAGTTGGCTCCAAAGTGCATTACTGCTTCGATATTGTGCTTTTTAAAAATATCCCTTACATGTGCTATGTTAGCCAAGTCACATTCGTAGAATAGGCCTCCGGTGATGGACTCTTTATGACCTGTTGAAAGATTATCCAATATTATAGGTTCGTAACCCTTTTCTAATAATTTTATGACGGTATGGGAACCTACATATCCCGCGCCACCAACTACAAGTATCTGTTTTTTCATAGCGAGCCTTGTATATCAGAGTTTAATTTTTAATACCATAACAAAAACTGTTGCCACTAAACACTGATATGGTATTGTTCACGTCATGGCTACATACAAAGAATCAGGCGTTAGTATAGACGCAGGTAATGAATTCGTTAATAGAATCAAAGGAAAGGTCCGCTCAACCTTTACGAAAGGTGTTGTTAATCCAATTGGTGGTTTTGCGGCTCTTTTTGATGCAGATTGGAAAAAATATAAAAGACCACTGCTTGTTTCGTCTACAGACGGAGTTGGTACTAAATTAAAAATAGCATTTATGGCTAACAAACATGACACTATAGGCATAGATCTTGTAGCGATGTCAGTCAACGATATACTTGTTTATGGAGCAAAACCGCTATTTTTTCTTGATTATCTTGCTGTGAGTAAACTAGATGTTGACGTAGCTAGTTCTATCGTCGACGGGATAGTAGAGGGTTGTAAACAGTCTGATTGTGCCTTAGTGGGTGGAGAGACTGCAGAAATGCCGGCTTTTTATGCAAAAGATGAGTATGATTGTGCAGGTTTTGTTGTTGGTATTGTTGATGAAGAAAAGATAATAGATGGAAGGAACATAAAAGAAGGAGATGCAATTATAGGTATTTCCTCTTCTGGTATACATTCTAACGGATATTCGTTGGTGAGAAATGTGTTTTTCACCAAGAATAATTATAGTCTTGATCATATATTTCCAGAGCTAAAAAGACCTTTGGGCGAAGTACTTTTGGAACCGACCAAGATATATGTAAAACCGATCTTAGAAATGGTACAAGCTGGTTTTAATATAAAATCTATGTGTCATGTAACTGGTGGCGGTATAACAGAGAATTTACCTAGGGTGCTTGGAGAGAGATTTAGTGCAGAAATAAGATTGAACGATATTGATATTCACCCAGTCTTTAGAGTGATGGCGAGAATAGGCAACGTTGCTGTTGATGAAATGATGAGAGTTTTCAATATGGGTGTTGGCTTTGTTATGGTAGTCCCAGATTCTGAAAAGGAAAAAGCTTTAGAATTCTTAAAGGGCAGATCATTGAATTCAAGAATAATAGGCACCATAATTAATGACGGCAACAGCAAAGTAATTTATCCCGATCTGAATAGTTTTAAATTATGAGGATATTGGTTTTTGCTTCTGGCAGAGGGAGTAATTTTGAAGCTTTATTGAATGCTTCTAGTCGTGGTGTATTAAAGTCTAAAATAGTAGGGTTAGTTTGTGATAGAGACTGTAATGCAATAGAGATAGCAAAAAAAAATAAAATTCCCTTTAGTATCTTAAGACCAAAAGACTATGCAGAAAAAAATAATTATATAAAAGAACTGATATCTATAACTGGATCATACTCCCCAGACATTATACTTTTGGCTGGTTATATGAGGATAATCCCGAGTGAGCTTTTAGACGAGTATCCTTTAAAGATAATAAATATTCATCCTTCGTTGCTACCGCTATTTAAAGGTAAAGACGCTATAAAGCAAGCATGGGATGCTGGAGTTAAAGAAACCGGTGTTACGGTGCATTTTGTGAATGACAGGATGGATGACGGTCTAATAATTTTACAGAAGAAGGTTGCAGTTCCAAACAGTTTAGAGGAATTAGAACATGAAATACATGTGTTGGAACATAAAATGTATGTAGAGGCTGTGAATCTTGTAAGTGATCTTTTTATAGTTGTTAGTAAGTGCTTGATTGGAGAGAATATTAGATATGATGGTTCAAATAAATTATCTAAGAGAATATATAAGTATGTTAATGGATATAGAACAGAGTGTTTGTTAGTGTGCCCAGAAGTTCTAGCTGGACTTGGTGTACCACGATCTAAAATTAATATAATAAATACCAGATTAATATCAGAAGATGGTGTTGATCTTACTGATGTGATGAAAAGAACCTGTAAGGATATAATAGAAAAGATCCCCCAGAATAAGATGGTGTTAGCTATACTCAAGGACAAAAGTCCTAGTTGTGGAAAGACAGAACCTCAGGGTTTGTTGGTTAGTATGTTAAGGGAACATTTAAAAGATAGATTATTGCTTTTAAGTGAGACGGAGATCTGATGAACAAATCTTTAGAACATGATGTCGTAATTAATAGTTATGGGATAGGCTCATTGATATCTGCCTCACTGCTCTTGAGCAAAGGAGTAGATGTCCTACTTGTTGATAAGAGTAAAGAGTTAACTAATAATCCATTGTTTAAGCCTTATGAATTGCCAATAAGCTCTGGCCCAAAGGTGCTTTCTTTTTGTGGTCTTAGTGAACTTAATAAATCTATCTATAATGAGGCAGAACCTGTTGGGGTGGTCTTTAAGGATATTAAAATAGATTTTAAACATCCATATCTTAAAGAAGATGTTAAAAGGATCTTTGGTCAAGCACAAGAAGAGAGATTTGCACGTTTTATAGAACATCTTTCTCTGTTGGCTAAAAAAAGACTAACTCCCTGGGAAAAGAACAAGAAAGGTCTGCTGACGAGAAATATTGATAACTTGTCTTATTCCATAAGTCTTGGTGGTATAAACTCTTTATATGATAGATATTCTATAGAACCAACTTTAAAACACATGATCAATGCTGTTATATTCATCATGTCTGGGACTATTTCTACAAATTATAGGATAAACCAAGTATCTAGTTTGTTGACAGCTGTTCTTGATGGTGTAACGATCGTAAATGATGACGTTGTTTCTTTAAGATCTATAATGCTAGATAAATTAAAAGACCATATATATGAAAATCCAGTTAGGTCTGGTCTTTTAGTAGAGGACAAAGATCCTATAAAAGAAAGATATCTGAAAGACTTTAATAGATTAAAAGGTGCCTATAGCGAGAATATTTTATATCCATTTTCTTTATATGCTCTTGTTGATGAAGATTTTTTATCTACAGTGATGCCAAGGTTCCTTATTTTTATAGATGCAGATCGGTCTGATTATTTTGAGATTGAAGACATATATGTTCTAAGGACTTGGACTGACAACGATAAGGCAAAACTTGTTCTGACGTCTTTTATGGGGTTTGGTTCTTTTGATATAGAGAACTCAATACACTTAGAAAAAACAAAGAAGATGAGAAAAATAATGGAAAAACTGGTGCCAAGTTTATTATCAAAGAAAGTTGATGTAGAGTATGTTTCAGATGTAGATGATCAAGATCTCTATAAAAGGATATCAATGTCTGACATTATTTATGATGAAAAAATACTGAACAACAGAGCTAATATATTCAATTGTGGTAGAGAAAAAAGGCCACAATTAGGCTTTGAAGGGACTGCTATAAGTGCTATATCTGTTGCAGACAGGATTTTGAGGAAGATAAAAAAATGATCAAACTAAAAAAAGAAGTAATAAAATTACTTTCATCTGCAACTGGTTTGCCTCAAGAAGAGATTTGTTCAGGAATATCTACTCCACCTAATAGCGATATGGGAGATCTTAGTTTTCCATGTTTTAAATTATCAAAGGTGGCTGGTAACAAGCCTAATGAAGTTGCTGATGATGTTGTGAAAAAGATACAGCCTTGTATAGATAAAGGTTCTGTAGTTGAAACTGTTGTTTCAAAAGGTCCTTATGTTAATTTTACAGCAAAAAGATCTGCCATGTACAACGAGATGTTGTCTTTTGCTGTTTCTTTAAAAAGTAAGGGTTTTAGAAAAGATCCTAACAAAAAGAATATAGTTATAGATTATTCTTCTCCTAACATAGCAAAACCCATAGCGTTCCACCATATAAGGTCTACGATGATTGGCAGTATTATAGGTAATATATTTGAATCGCTTGGTTATAATGTTATAAGGATAAACTACCTCGGTGATTGGGGCACACAATTTGGTAAGCTTATAACTGCTTTTGAGGAATTTGGGGAGAGGAACTTGTTAGAAAAGCAAGGCGTAAAACATTTGTTGGATATATATGTTAAGTATCATAAGGCAGAATCACCAGTGCTGGAGGAAAAAGCAAGGACCTGGTTCAAACGTATGGAAACTGGTGACGAAAAAGCAATTTCATATTGGAAGGAATTTAGGGAATTAAGTATAAAAGAGTTCAATAGAGTTTATGATCGTCTTGATGTTAAATTCACCAACATAGAAGGAGAGAGTTTTTACAATAATAGTTCTGAATCACTTATCTCTAAAATAGACGATAAAATTGGTGTTAAAGAGAGCGAAGGTGCTTTGATAGTTGATCTAGAAGCATTCAATATGCCACCGGTACTGCTAAAAAAGAAAGACGATACTACGCTTTATGCTACTAGGGATCTTGCTGCAGCCTATGACAGGATGAATCGATTTAGTTTTGATGAATCTTTATATGTAGTGGCTCATCAGCAAGAATTACATTTTAAACAGATATTCAAAGTCCTTGAACTTATGGATTGTGATTGGTTCTCAAAATGTAAACACATACAATTTGGCCTGTTGCATTTAGCAGAAGGGAAAATGTCCACAAGAGAAGGCAATGTGGTCTTTTTAGAGGACGTTATTGATAAGGCTGTTATTCTTGCTGAAAAAGCTATAAGTGAGAAGAACCCAGATCTTGAGAATAAAAAAGAAGTTGCAGAGGCAATTGGTGTTGGATCAATAATCTTTGGTGATATTTCTAAAAGAAGGACACAGGATATTGTTTTTAATTGGGACGAGATACTTAATTTTGATGGAGAGACAGCTCCATATGTTCAATACACCCATGCAAGAGCTTGTAGCATGTTGTCAAAAGCAGGTTATGGTGAATTAGATATCAAGTCGATTAATAACTATTCTCCAGATGATCTTGAGTATGAACTTATAAAACTTATACTGCAGTTTGAAGACAAACTAGAAGAGGCAAAAAGAGAATATGAACCATTTGTCTTGGCAAGATACGTCCTTGATATTTGTAGAGTGTTCAATAGATACTATTATCAGGAAAAGATAATAGATATAGAGGATGATGCTAAAAGAATGTCTAAGCTAGCCTTGGTGTACTCAAGCAAAGAAACTATAAAAGAAGTTTTAAAGATAATAGGCATAAAGGCACCTCAAAGGATGTAATGTCTTGAAGATACTTATTATAAGATATAGTTCTTTGGGTGATATAACTATGGCCACAGTTCTACCTCGTCACTTGAGAAAAAAATTCCCTAATTCAAAGATAGACATGACGGTTAGAGAGGATTTTAGAGAGCTTATAGAGTGGAACCCTTATATAGATGAAAAGATATATATACCAAGAGACCAAAACATAGATGCTTTGATAAAGATAGCGTTGGATATTAGAAAAAGGGATTATGACCTGATCGTTGATGCTCATAGGAGTATTAGGAGTAGGGTGGTTTGTTTGTTTAATCCTTTTGTTAAAAAAGCATTATTTAATAAACATTCTTTGAAAAGGTTCCTTCTTATAAATCTTAAACTTAACTTATTAAAGACATATAAAAGACAGATGCTGGAGTATCTAGAACCTTTGAAAGAACACGGGATCTCATATGATGATAAAGGAACAGAGATATTTATACCTAAAGAGATAAAAGATGCTGTTGCTCTAAATGTAAGTAAAATAATAGGTGATATAAAGAATAAAAAACTAATAGCACTTGTGCCAAGCGCTCATTGGCCAGGCAAAC
>JAKIZQ010000018.1:0-260 GCA_022707945.1 Bdellovibrionales bacterium | reverse complement strand
TTTGTGGGATGATATTAGATAATTTTCAAGATGTTAATATAGTGGTCTTGGGTGGGACAAAAGATGTTTTTTGTAATGAGATCATTTCCTCATATGATCGTGCATATTCCTTTGCAGGTAAATTAAGCATAATTGAATCTGCCGCACTACTATCTATGTGTGAGCTTTCTGTTTGTAATGACACTGGTATGATGCATGTATCAGAGGCTGTTGGCGTAGATACTATAGGGATAATGGGGCCAACAAGCAGAGAATTTGGT
>JAKIZQ010000189.1 GCA_022707945.1 Bdellovibrionales bacterium | reverse complement strand
GGTAAAAAGTAGAGGTCCCCAAGAAAAAGTAATTCTTATATAAAATAACAAAAGTTTATATTATGCCATCCAATAGGGGTGTGCTTTTATACCCCTTTAATATGCTTTCTACCCCCATTTAGTATGCTTATTACCCTGTTTTTATACAAGAGCACTACCAAATCCGCCCATGTCTTAATTGGCGTGTTTTTATGCATTTCAGCGCCTATATCATATTGTAGGTGATGCTTGGCTGGCTAACTTGGAACTGGCCAAAAAGTGCCGAAAAAGGGGTGTCAATGTATAGGGTCTTGTTTTATGAGCAAGAACTTTGCGGAACTTGCGGAACTGGATCCATGAAATGGGATTAAATTGGATGAATCAGGATTAAATACCGAAAGTGTGTACTACTTCGCTGTTACCTTGAAACCCTTGCTGGTTTTGACTTTAATTAGATCCGCCCGAAAATCCAGTCTCCCCGACCAGTTCTTGCCAATTGCGCAAAATTCAGATAATAGTCTTAATATGAATCGTCTATATGCAGTAACTTCTGACAAAGATATTTTTCCTCAGTATGTAGGCACTCCAGTTCAGTTACTATTTCGATATCACAATCTTTCCATACCTTTTGAAAAACATGTTAAACCAGAATTAATAGTTGGTATGTGTATGGACAACAGAAAACAACTAACTATTCCCGATAACTTTGCGTTTGTTATTAGGAGCGGAGGTGGGAATCTAAGATTCAGTGAATTTAAGGTTTCTTTTGCAATAGCCACAGGAGAAGTTACTACGCTGGCTCTTATTGCACATAATAACTGTGGAATGGTTAATCTTATGAGCAAGAAAGACAAGTTTGTAGAGGGATTGGTCAAGTTAGCTGGATGGGATAAAGAAAAAGCAGAAGAACATTTTATACAGTTTGCACCTATGTTTGAGATAGGAAATGAAATAGATTTTGTTCTTCAAGAAGCCAAACGTCTAAGAGATAAGTATCCTAAGATTCTAGTTGCTCCGTTAATGTATCTTTTAGAAGACAATAAATTATATCAACTTAAGGAATTAGGAGATTAGTAAATCTTTTAATGCGAATTATTTCTCTGCGATCACGAGCATTTCAAAATCTTGTGTGCTAAGTTTGTCATCTCGTGAGAATGCTCCCAGTTTTGCTCCGTAGATATCTGTTTTTTTGTAGCCAAGGGATTTTAGCATCCACGTTATTTCGCTTGGTATGTAATATCTTTCGTTACATTTTAGCTCTTTGTTGTTTCCATCATCATCAGTAAATGTGACGCTGTTATGGTCCCTAAAGGTCATAAGATCAAAGCTGCAGTTAATGCAGTTTGAGTTTCCTTCTTTGGCGTTATTGGCGTAAAAATCTTTAACTGAGTTGAAAATAGGGAACAATCCATTGAGTGTAGTAAAAATAAATTTACCGTTTTTCTTTAGTGCCCTAGTTGCGCTTTTAAGTATCTCAAAATTCATTTCATCAGTTTCCATCAATGAAAAGCCACCTTCACAAAGCATTATTGCTAAGTCGAATTCGTCATTAAATGAAAGATTCCTTGCATCAAGAACTTTAAAATCTATATTAAGTGATAGAGAACTTGCCTTCTTTTTTGCACCCTCTATCATGGAGCTTGAAAGATCTATTCCTGTCAGATTATAGCCTCTTTTAGATAATTCAATGCTATGTCTTCCAGTCCCACAGCCTATATCCAATATCTTTAGCGACTTGTTGTGACTTATTTCTTTTTCTATAAAATCAACTTCCCCAATGGTTCCCTGGGTAAATGATTCATCTTCGTATTTATCAGCATAATTTGTGAACAGTTCTTTGTACCATCTACTCATAATCAAAAACTCCTAAATTGTTTTTTTCCTT
>JAKIZQ010000188.1 GCA_022707945.1 Bdellovibrionales bacterium | reverse complement strand
TTGCATTACAAGCCGCCTGTAGGCGGCTTGTATTTCATCCTGAGATGCATTTTTTGAAACACCGAGTATTTCGTAATAATCTTTTGCCACTTTTAGATATCCTTTTATATATTATCTATTCTTCTGTAGCTTTACCCTCTACTGTTGGTCCTTCATTACCCTCACTTGAAGTTTCTGAGGATGTATTTTCACCAGTTGAGTAACTTTGTCCACCAGCAGCTCCTGTAGTTTCTTGTGACTTGTAAGCTTGTTCTCCAATCTTACTAATCTTATTTGAAACTTCATCTATTTTAGCCTGGAGCTCAGAAATCTTATTTTCTTTTATTAAATTCTCAAGTTCGTTGACACTCTTTTCAGCATCTTCTATAAGAGAATTGTCAACTTTCCCTTTAAAATCATTAATAGTTTTTCTTGCAGTGTATATAAGAGTATCAGCTCTATTTTTTAATTCAACTTCTTCCATTCTTTTCCTATCTTGTTCTTTAAATTGTTCTGCTTCGTTCTTCATTCTTTCAATATCTTCTTTATTTAATTTACTTGCATTTGTTATGGTTATATGCTGTTCTTTTCCAGTGGCTTTGTCTTTTGCAGATACATTAACTATACCATTTTCATCAATTGAGTAAGTCACTTCTATCTGAGGTACACCTCTCGGAGCTGGTGGTATACCATCTAATATAAATTTACCTAAAGATAGGTTATCTGCAGCCATAGGGCGTTCTCCCTGTAACACATTAATCTCAACAGCAGTCTGATTATCTGCAGCTGTTGTAAAAACTTGAGTTTTTGAAGTTGGTATAGGACTGTTTCGCTCAATCATTTTAGTAAACACTCCGCCAAGTGTCTCTATGCCAAGACTTAATGGCGTTACATCAACAAGAACAACGTTTTTAACTTCTCCAGATATAATTGCACCTTGGATAGCTGCACCCATTGCAACACATTCCATTGGATCTATTCCCCTCTCGACTTGTTTGCCCATATATTCTTCTATGGTTTTTTGAACTATGGGCATTCTTGTAGGTCCACCAACAAGAATTATCTTGTCAATTTGAGTTGGGGTTAATTTAGCATCTCTTAAAGCTTGTTCCATTGGCCCTCTGATTTTATCGACAATAGGTTTAACGAGAGATTCAAGTTTTGCTCGAGTTATCTTCATAGTTAAATGTTTTGGTGTTCCTGTAGAATCAACAGTAATAAATGGAAGGTTTATTTCAGTCTCTAAAACAGTTGATAATTCTATTTTTGCTTTTTCACAAGCCTCTCTAAGTCTTGGTTCAACTTTTGCATCTTTTCTTAAATCAACACCTTCTTGCCTTTGAAATTCATCACAAACATACTGGTAAAGTGCTCTATCCATATCAGTTCCGCCAAGTTGAGTATCTCCAGAAGTAGATACTACCTCAAATACTCCACCACCAAAATCCATTATAGTAACATCGAGTGTTCCACCACCAAAATCTATAACCATAATTTTTAGGTTCTTATCAGCCTTATCAAGGCCATAAGCAAATGCTGCAGCTGTCGGTTCGTTAACTAATCTCACAACATCGAGTCCAGCAATTGCACCTGCATCCTTAGTTGCCTGTCTCTGGTCATCATTAAAATATGCTGGTACGGTTATAACAGCTTTTTCTACTGGTTCACCGAGGAATGCTTCTGCGTCTTTTTTTATCTTTTGTAAAATGAAAGCCGATATTTGCTGTGGAGTATATTCCTTTCCAAAAACTTTAATTTTTTCCTTTGTTCCCATTTTTCTCTTTATTGCTGTTATTGTACCCTCTGGATTTAAAGCTGCCTGTCTCCTGGCTGGTTCTCCCACAAGAATTTGGCCATCTTTAGTAAATGCTACATAAGAAGGTGTTGTTTTTCC
>JAKIZQ010000187.1 GCA_022707945.1 Bdellovibrionales bacterium | reverse complement strand
AGAATACCCAAGACTCTTAGAGAACTATCTTCCTATGTAGAAAAGTATGACTCTGCGTCTGAGTTTGCTAAAGATATGGTCTCAAAAGACCTTGATGATAAAATAATAGACGCTTTTATAAAAGAATACCAGCCCACAACTAAAAAAGAAACTATATCCGCTCTCACAGATCTCTACAACAGATTAAAAGAAGAGGGTATTTCTGAATCCAAGAAAAGAGCCATCAAGAATCAAAAGAAGGTAATGGAGTCAAAGAAAAAGAATGAGAAGGTAAGTAAACAAACTAAGAAGATAAGAGAAAATCTCAAAAAGAAAAATCCCAAAGATGTCAAGACATCAAAGAAAATGAGAGCTAAAAAGAAGTCTGAAGATAGATACCAAGTTCTCAATAATGAGATTTCTTTAATGAGAATAAGTAAGGAAGAGGCTACTGAGATGTTTAGAAAATACTTTGATGTTAACGAGGTGGGGATAGATTTTGTTGATAATATTTTATCCGATTATGGAGCAGAGGTTCTTGGAAAATACGGAGACGGTATGGTTACCTTCTTAAAGAATCCAGATATATCAACTCCACCACACGAAGCATTCCACGCATTTTTAGACCTATTTACAAGACCAGAACGAAAAGCTGAGATATTGAAATGGGTAATGAATAATAAAAAGATCAAGTCCGAGTATGAAGCAGAGGAGTGGTTAGCAAATGATTTCGCAAAATATGTTGTACAGGAACAACACAAAACAAGATTTAGAAAACTATACGACAGCATTATCAACTTCTTTAAGAGGTTTGTTAGTGGGGAGAATAAGATACAAGACCTTTACAAAGATATAATAAACAAAAAGAGAGATTATGTTAAATCAAAAGAACAAAGGATGTACGAGCACTTTAGTAAGCTTCAGAAACGGCAACGATACACAACTAAGACTATCAAAGAGATAGAAAATGCCTTAAAGTCTGGAAGTATCGGGGAAACAATAAAGAAAGATGTTTTGTTGCAGAGATTTATAGATAAGGGCGGTGTATCGGAATTGGATAAAAGTTTGCTTAAAAGAACGCTATCATCATTTGATGATGTTGTTAATGTTGAAGAGTTTATAAACAGTGCCAAAGCAAACGCAATGCCTATGGAGGTAATAGTAACTGATAAGTTTGCTACTTACAGTGAGGGGTACTTGAAAAGCTTTAAGGAAAGCAATCTGGGGCAGGATCAGATGGTATTTGATAAGCTAGAGACACATATTTACAACACACCTTTTATAAGAACTCCTAGTGGAAAAGAAGCTTTGAGTTCTAATCACTTCCTTGATTTTATGTTAGCAAGAGAAAAAAATAAGGGTAAGAACTTTCAAATACAGAAGAGAACAGACCCAGATTTAGATATTGATTACTTCTTTGTTCTACCTAAAGACTATGTAATAACCCCAGAAAATATTGAATCTGCACCAGTTATCTATATTGGAAGAAGTATGGAGGAAGCCACAGAGTACATAGACAGAATAAAGAATGAGAAAGCTACTGACTGGGGAATGTTCGGACATACAAGAATGGGTTATGTTACTTCTGATCCAGAACACCCAGCAGTATATGTACTAGAGAAACAGTCAGACCCACATCAGTCTAGATATACCTATGAGTCTAAATACACAGTTGCTTTGGAAAGATTAGGAACAGCTAGAGGTGATGTAGAAAGACAGAAGGCAGAAATAAACTCAATAAAGAAAAATATAAATAAGTTAAAAAATGATAAACCTCAGGGTTATGAGAGTTCTATTGAAGAATTAGAAAAACAGTTACCACCTCTTGAAGAGAAACTTTCAAAATTAGAAGCTACTTTACAGAAGGAAGAGGAAAACTTTAAGAAAATAGATAAAGAAAC
>JAKIZQ010000186.1 GCA_022707945.1 Bdellovibrionales bacterium | reverse complement strand
GCCCAAAGACTTGAAAAGAAATTAAAGAAAAATGAATTCGATATAGAGGACTTTCTTGCACAGATACAACAACTTAAAAAACTTGGATCTATGGAAAGCCTTCTTTCATTTATGCCGGGATTTTCTGCTCTAAAGGGAAAACTTAAAGGATTGACCCCTCCAGACAAGGAACTTAAGAAAATAGAGGCAATAATCAGTTCTATGACCATTAAAGAACGCCAAACACCTAATATTATTAATGGAAATAGAAGAAAACGAATAGCATTAGGGAGTGGAACCACGGTTAATGATGTAAATAAGTTCCTAAAATCGTTTGACGACATGAAAAAACTAATGAAAAGCTTGCCAAAATCAGGTTTTTCTGGTTTAGGAATACCAAAGCTAAGGTAACCTTAGTACAGGAGGAGTTTAATATCAATGAGTGTTGCTATCAGAATGTCAAGACAGGGCTCAAAAGGCAATCCACACTATAAAATAGTTGTGGCAGACAATAACTTCAAAAGGGACGGAAGGTTTATTGAAAAACTAGGTACATACGACCCAAATGCAGCGAATGGATTAGTACTTGATAATAAGAGGGTTGAATATTGGTTGGGTGTTGGAGCTAAACCTACAAAGACCGTTGCTTCTCTTATAAAGAGAAATATTAAATAGAAGATCGAATGTTCGAGCGGGAGGTCCTTAATGGGAGAGCTTAAAGAACTCGTAACTGTGATGGCGAAAGCTTTGGTGGATGTTCCAGATCAAGTGCAAGTTTTCGAAACAGCTGGTGAACAAACTACGGTAATAGAACTCAGGGTTGCCAAAGAAGATCTTGGCAAGGTAATTGGCAAAGAAGGTAAAACAGCAAAGGCCATGAGATCTATACTTGGTGCTGCGGCTACAAAGCTAAGAAAGAGGGCCATACTGGAAATAGTTGACTAAGGTATGGGTCAATCTGTAGTTGTTGCTGGTAGGGAATTGGTAATAGTTGGAAGAATAAATTCTCCAATAGGAATAAAGGGGCGGGTTAAACTCGCCCCTGTTTTTTTTGATACACAAGAACTTGAAAGTTTACTTGCTCTATATCCCGACGATGTTTATGTCTTAAAGGGTAAAGATTTCCCAAAAAAACTTTTGGTCTCAAATATTAATTCTGACAATAAATTCGTTCGTGTAGATCTATTCGATATCAGGACAAGAGATCAAGCTGAAGATCTTAACGGGGCTATGCTTGCTGTATTATCTGATAAATATATAAAATACATTAATGACACGAAGAGCATTTTTCGTTATATCGGTTATATGATCAGCGATGTTAATTATGGTGACATTGGGATATTAAGGTCTTTGTCTCGCCAAGGGCAAATACTTTTTGATGTAGTTAAGAACGACGGCACAGATGTGTTAATACCGTTCGCAGATGCTTTAGTTAAAAATATAGATGAAGATAAAAAAAATATATTAATGGATCTACCAGAGGGGCTTCTTTGATGCGTTACGACGTTATAACACTTTTTCCTGAGTTAATATCAGGTTACTTTGAGGACAGTATTATTAAAAAAGCTCGTCAACAAGACATTATATCAGTCCATATGCATCAGTTAAGGGATCATGCAACAGATAAAGCAGTTGAATACGTCGAGGGTTTGGATAAAACAAAACCTGTCGTGGTGTATCTTAGTCCACAAGGTAAAAAGCTAAACAATAAACTTGCCAAAGAATTAGCAAAACAAGAGAGGTTCATACTTGTTTGTGGTCGCTATGAAGGCGTTGACCAAAGGTTTATTGATACACATGTTGATATGGAAATATCAATAGGTGATTATGTTCTTAGTGGAGGAGAACTTGCAGCTGCTGTTTTTATTGATGCTGTAAGTAGATTTATTCCTGGTGTGGTTGGAAAA
>JAKIZQ010000185.1 GCA_022707945.1 Bdellovibrionales bacterium | reverse complement strand
GATATCTTTCATCTGGCGGTAACAAGAGCACTGTGTTCACTTATGCTGTAGCAGAGATCGATAAGGTGAAAAAAGACATTAATTCTTATTTAAAAACAGGAGATATCGTCGTTGTTAAAGGCTCAAGAGGGATGAAGTTAGAATCAATATTACAAGATTAGGGGGAAATCATGCTTTACCATCTTCTTTACAGTTTTTCTGATCACTCAAGTTTTTTTAATGTGTTCCGTTACATAACTTTTAGGGTCTTGCTGGCTGGGATAACTTCTTTTAGTATTTGTTTATTACTTGGTCCTTGGTTCATAAGGAAAATGACAAAGTCACAAATAAAACAATTCGTCCGCGACGATGGCCCACAAACACATCTTAAGAAAGCTGGCACTCCAACTATGGGTGGGGGCTTAATAATAGTGTCCATCGCAATATCAACTCTCTTATGGGCAGACCTTACTAATACTTTTATATGGATGTTGTTATTCATAATGTGTTTTTTTGGTCTTATAGGCTGGCTTGATGATTGGTTTAAAATAAGTAAAAAGAATTCAAAAGGTATAAGTGGTAAGACAAAACTAATACTTCAGTTCTCTGGTGCGGCAGTCTTTGTTTTATTTATGGTAATGTTCTCAAATATTGATTTCACGATAAGGTTCCCTTTATTTAAAAGGCTTACTATAGACCTGTGGTACTTCTTTTTGCCTTTTGTCATGTTAGTACTGGTAGGTTCCTCTAATGCCGTTAACCTTACAGATGGGTTGGATGGGCTTGCGATAGGCCCAGTAATAATAAGCACTTTTGCTTTTTTAATACTTTCTTACTGTGCTGGAAACTATAAGATAGCGGAATATTTACAGATTCCTTATATTAAGGGGGCTGGAGAAATGGCCATTCTTTGTGGGGCCATGCTGATGGCTGGTTTAGGGTTTTTATGGTTCAACACCTATCCAGCACAGGTTTTCATGGGAGATGTAGGGGCTCTTTCCTTGGGTGGAACCTTGGGTGCAATAGCAGTTTTTACCAAAAACGAGATTTTGCTAGTTGTAATTGGTGGTGTGTTTGTGTTAGAAGCAGTTTCTGTCATGATGCAGGTTGTATCTTTCCAGACAACCGGCAAGAGAGTTTTCAGAATGGCGCCGCTTCATCACCACTATGAATTAAAAGGGTGGGCTGAGCCAAAAGTTATAGTGCGATTCTGGATAATTTCTATAGTTCTTGCCATTGCTGGACTTGCAACCCTCAAGCTTCGTTAATCCCAAGGAGGTGCGTTGCATCTATGAAACTCAAAGGTAAAGAGATCGTTGTTGCTGGTCTTGATAGGTCTGGTATTGGCGCTGTAAAATACGCCGTGTCTAAGGGTGCTAATGTTACTGTCGTCGATCTTAGGAATAGGTTAGAGTTACAAAAAGCATTATCTTTACTAAAAGATTATGAATTTAAGACGGAGTTTGGACGCTATAATCCAAAAACCTTCTCTAGTGCAGACCTAATACTTTATTCAATGAAAACTAAACATGACGACAGAGCTCTTTCTCAAGCAAGAAGTGAAAGGATTCCTGTAAAAACAGAATACGAATTTACTTCTGAATTGATAGAGAACCCAATAGTTTGTGTTACAGGTACTAATGGTAAATCTACAACTGCTATATTGATAGCAGAACAATTAAGACACTCTGGTAAGAAAGCATACATAACTGGTCATCTTGGTAAATCTATTTATGAGTATTTGATGGACGAGAAAGCTTATGATCTTTTGATATTAGAGCTTGATGCAGATCATTTTAAATATGCTGGTGGGTTTGATTTTGATACGGTAGTTTTAACCAATATAACAGATGAAAAATTGGTGGAAAGAGCAGACTCGTGGCAAACTTTTGCAGACCATGTAAAACTATATACAG
>JAKIZQ010000184.1 GCA_022707945.1 Bdellovibrionales bacterium | reverse complement strand
CGGTTTTTCTGGAGGAGATACGCCTGCAATGTATAATTACTGGAGTTCTACAGAAGCTACTAACGAACAAGCTTTTGCAGTAGATTTCTACGATGGCAGAGTGGTACAAATGATGAAAGGTGCAGGAATAAACTATACTCGTTGTATAAGGAAAGGAAATTTTTAATTAGGCATATTACTTAATTTTATTATAAGATATAGTTTATATAAGTCATGTTTATAAAGGAGTTCTTAAATGAAACTTTTAATTATGTTTTTGTTGGCTAGTTTTTATTCTCAGGTTTTTGCGATGGACGCAGAAAAAGCTGGTACTAATAGGAACTCAATAAGAAATCTTACTTGTTACAATAATTGTATGAGCCAGCCTTTAGAGAATGAGCCGATCGAATATAGACAGTCTAGATGCAGTGCGGCATGTAGTTATTTAACATCACAAGAATAAAACTCTTTACATTATTTAAAGTCTTTTCTATTCTCCTTTATCGTAATTAGCTTAAAACCCAAAAAATAATTAAAAAGGAGTATATAGAAATGGCTAAAAAGTATTTTACTGTCGACGGTAACTATGCAGTATCACACGTTGCTTATATGTATAGCGACGTTGCTGCTATCTATCCTATCACTCCATCAAGCAACATGGCAGAAAACTGCGATGAAATGATGGCAAAGGGAAGGATAAACATTTTTGGACAAAAGGTTAACATCGTAGAGATGCAATCAGAGGGTGGAGCAGCTGGAGCAGTTCATGGATCACTTCAAGCTGGAGCTTTAACAACTACCTTTACAGCATCACAAGGTTTGCTTTTGATGATACCAAACATGTACAAAATAGCTGGAGAACTTGTTCCCACGGTTTTCCATGTTTCTGCACGTTCATTGGCATGTTCTGCGCTCTCAATATTTGGTGATCACAGTGACGTTATGTCCACAAGGGCTACAGGGTTTGCATTGCTTGCATCAACTTCTGTACAACAGGCTCAAGATATGGCGGCGATTTCTCATGTTGCTACATTAGAAACAAGGGTCCCATTCCTACATTTCTTTGATGGTTTCAGGACTTCTCACGAGATACAGAAAATAGAGATGATGACAGAAGAAGAGATGAAGAACTTTATGGAGCCAACGCTTCCTAAGGTTACAGAATTTAGAAGTAGAGCTATGAATACTAACAATCCTAACACCAGAGGTACTGCACAAAATCCTGATATTTACTTCCAAGGTAGAGAGGGTGTTAATAATTATTATACTGCTTGTCCAGACAAGGTGCAGGAAGTAATGGATAGGTTTGCTAAGATAACAGGTAGATCATATAGATTGTTCGATTATACTGGTTCTCCATACGCTGAAAGGGTCATAATAATAATGGGTAGTGGAGCAGAAACTACAGAAGAAACGGTTAAACAATTGCAAGCAAAAGGCGAACACGTTGGTGTTGTTAACGTAAGATTATACAGACCATTCTCTGCTAAACATTTCTTAGCAGTATTGCCAAAAACAGTAAAATCTATTGCTGTTATGGATAGGACTAAAGAGCCGGGCGCTCTTGGTGAACCATTGTATTTGGATGTGCAAGCTGTCCTCGATCAAGCAAGAAAAGGTATCCTGGACCATAAATTTGATAATGATCCAATAGTAGTTGGTGGACGTTATGGTTTGAGTTCAAAAGATTTTACTCCAGACCAAATAGTAAGTGTTTTTGAAAATCTAAAAAGTAAAACTCCAAAACATTCTTTTACAGTTGGAATTAAGGATGATGTAACTAATCTTTCACTTCCCGTATCTGCACACTTAAATACATTACCAAAAGAAACAATTTCCTGTAAATTTTGGGGATTAGGGTCTGACGGTACTGTTGGTGCTAACAAGAACTCAATTAAGATAATAGGAGACAATACAGAT
>JAKIZQ010000183.1 GCA_022707945.1 Bdellovibrionales bacterium | reverse complement strand
GAGATAAGCACAGAACTCAATCCAGTTAATGATTCAGAACTTTTTGAATTATATGATGCTGTATCTAGCACTGCGATAAAGATGGATACAGAATTAATGGATGCAAAGAAAAATTTGGATGTACTTGGTGATGAACTTTCAAGATATAAGGCTGTGTCAAAATATATGACAGATATTATGAACTCTCTGCATGATGGAGTAATGATAACTAACGATATACTTAAGGTTAGTTTTGTAAACCTTGCTTTTGAAAAAATGGATAAAGATGCAAAAGAACTTGCTTTGATAAATTCAGTAAAGGGATGGAAGGAATCCTTGAGTAAGACCCTTTATTCTGGAGTTAATAGTGCAAAAGTTGTTTCTATAGATGTAGAATCAAAGGGATCAGATAAAAGTTCAAATAAGAAATTAAAGATGTATATAATGCCTCTTAAGGACCTTAATGCTAAAGAAGTTACAGGTACTATAACCATAATAAAGTTGGCTTAATATATATAAAGGAGTGATGTAGGGATGATGGATTTGTCTTCTAAGTATGAACCAAAAGATTTTGAGAAAGAACTTTATTCGGAGTGGGAGAAAAAAGGTTATTTTCATGGAGAAGATAGTTCTAAAAAGCCACCATTCTCTATAGTCTTGCCTCCACCCAACGTTACTGGTGCTTTACACATGGGACATGCACTAACTCTTACTATTCAAGATTCAGTAGTAAGAAGGAAAAGGATGCAGGGATTTAATACTGTATGGTTCCCTGGTACAGATCATGCTGGTATAGCGACACAGATGGTTGTTGAAAGAGAACTGATGAAGACTGGTGTTTCTAGACATGATCTTGGTAGGGAAAAATTCATAGAAAAAATTTGGGAAGTAAAACACAGGCATCATGGTTTTATAACCAACCAAACAAGGACCATGGGTGCTTCACTTGACTGGGAAAGAGAAAGGTTCTCTTTGGACGAGCATTTTAGCGAAGCAGTTAATAAAGTTTTTGTACAGCTTTATGAAAAAGGTTTGGTATATAGAGGAGAAAAACTGATCTCTTGGTGTACTAGGTGTAGTACAGCATTAAGCGATCTGGAAGTTGAACAAACGCCACAGAACGGCAAACTTTATTATATAAAATATTTTATTAAAGGTGATGATAGCAAATTTGTTGTTGTTGCCACGACAAGACCAGAAACACTCTTAGGAGATACAGCTGTTGCTGTTAATCCAAACGATGAAAGGTTTAAACATCTTCACGGCGAGAAAGTAGTAATACCGTTCGTTAACAGAGAAGTCCCTATAATATTGGATGAGTATGTTGACATGACCTTTGGTACAGGTTGTCTTAAGATAACCCCTGGACACGATTTTAATGATTATGAAATAGGTAACAAGCACGGTCTTCAAACTGTAACGGTCATAGATAAAGAAGGCAGGATGAACGAGAATGCCGCCTGTTTTAAAGGATTGACTGCAAAAGAGGCAAGAGAAAAAATAGTTGTATCATTGAATGATAGTGGGGCTTTAGAGAAGATAGAAGATTATTCAATGACCATATCAAAATGTAGTCGCTGTGAAACAGTGCTAGAACCTTTGCTTAGTAATCAGTGGTTCGTAAAAATGGATGGCATGGCAAAAAAGGCAATGTATGCAGTTAAGGACGGAAGAATAAAATTCTATCCAGAAGGCTGGTGGGAAGAAACATATTATAGATGGTTAGAGAACATAAGGGATTGGTGTGTTTCACGTCAATTATGGTGGGGACACAGGATACCAGTTTGGTATTGTAAAGATTGTTCTCATTTTGAGGTAATAGAGCATAAACCAAAAAAACCATGTCCAAGATGTGGAAGCTCTAATTATTATCAGGAGAATGACGTTCTTGATACTTGGTTTAGTGCGGCCTTGTGGCCATTTGTAGCTCCGGGTTGG
>JAKIZQ010000182.1 GCA_022707945.1 Bdellovibrionales bacterium | reverse complement strand
TATCAGGTCCCTGTATATTCTCTGTATGGAGAATCAAGAGAACCTAAAGACTATATGTTAAAAGATGTAGAGGCTGTGGTGTTCGATCTTCAGGATGTTGGGACAAGATATTACACTTTTATATATACAATGGCTAACACCATGCGTCTTTGTGCAGAAATGGGGATAAAGTTTATTGTTCTTGATAGACCAAACCCAGTCAACGGTCTTGATATAGAGGGAGGAATTGTACACACTGGGTTTGAAAGTTTTGTTGGGATGTTCCCCATAGCGAATAGGCACGGAATGACTGTCGCCGAGTTAGCCTTGCTTTTCAATGAAGAGTTCGAGATAAACTGCAATCTTAAGATAATAAAAATGGAAGGATGGAAAAGATCAAAATACTGGGATGAGTTAAAACTTGAATGGATAATGCCTTCTCCTAATATGCCTTATTTTGAAACAGCGTTGGTGTATCCCGGACAATGTTTGCTTGAAGCAACTAATATTTCAGAGGGTAGGGGTACTACACGTCCTTTTGAAATATTTGGCGCACCTTTTCTAGAACACGCAGAGTTCTTAAAACATTCAGCGATAAAATCGTTAAAAGGACTGGTGTTAAGACCTCTTTATTTTGAACCTACTTTTAATAAATTCCACGGTGTTTTGTGTAAGGGATTTCAGATACACGTTACAGATAGATCTTTGTTCAAACCACTTAAAACAAGTCTTGCGATAATTTATGCAATGTATGAATTATATCCGGAATTTAAATTCACGCCTCCACCATATGAGTATGAATTCAACAAACAGCCCATAGATATTTTGTTGGGTAGTGATATTCCACGCAATAGATTAATCAATGGTACAGATTTTAAGAGTTTTTATAGCTCAGCCTGCAATGGTGAAGGTCCTTTTAAGAAACAAAGGCAAAAATACCTCTTATATAAGGCCTAAGCGGGTTTCATTAATTTTTGACCCTAAGTTCTTAATTTTATTGAATTAAATAATTATTGACTTTACAGAAATTAGTTGATATAATGACTATAATATATTGTTTAACTTTTAAAGGAGGGACTAACCGAAACTTATCATTGGTGAGTCTAATAAGAGAGAAAAACAAAACTCTGGAGGTACGTATGTTGAACATGAGTTTTTTAAAGTGACTATTGTTGGGATATTAAGTCTATTCCTTTTATCGTCTTGTAACATGGCTCTAAATAATGGAGAAACAGGTGTTCCAGAGATAACTAAACAGCCAGCAGATATAAATACCTGTGTGTCAGAAAAACAACCTTTAACAAGAATTGAATACACCGTTGAGGCTACAGGCTCAAATCTGTCCTATCAGTGGTTCCTTTCAGACGGTACAGAAAAATATACTCTTGAAGAAGCTATTGAAATGTTAGTTGAAGAAGATAAAAATATAGTAATTCAAAGCAAAGACCAAACACTTAGCATTTATTACGACGCAGGAATAGATGCAGCAGTAAACTTTTCTGTTTATGTAGTTGTTAGCAACGAGTTTGGTAGTGTTGAAAGTGATCCTGCAAGCTTTACTACTGTTGATTGCAGTGAGCCTATTAGTGAAGATTTTAGTGTTTCACTAAGTAGTCAAACTGTTATGGTTGGTCAAGAAGTGACCTTTGAATCTAAGGTGACAGGTGCAAGTAATGTTAGTTATCAGTGGTTTTATTTTGATGGAAAAATTTGGGCAGATCTAAAGTTTGACTCATATAAGTATGTAGTTCCAGCGACGGTTGTTAATGCAGGCATGAATGGATTTAAAATTAAAGTTGTAGTCTACGATAAAGATAACGACCAGTTTGCAGAAGCGATAGCGACTCTTACGGTAAAAGAAGTTGCTGTTTTTAAAGTAGACCTACCTGACGTAAGTGGCATTGAGGTTGGTAATACGGCAACACTTAAAAGCCAAGTATTTAATGCAGTAGG
>JAKIZQ010000181.1:336-1947 GCA_022707945.1 Bdellovibrionales bacterium | reverse complement strand
GTTCCAGCACAACCGATCTGCGGTCCATTTATAGTATCTGCACAGGTACAACCATCTAGTAAATTAATAGAGGAACAAGCGCTTGGAATTTTTGGTTTAATAGTTGAAATATCTGATGCAGGTTTCTTAAAAACAACACTACATGAAGAAAAAATGAAGAGCATACCTAATAAGGATATATTAATCTTATAAAACAACATACGTACCTCCAGCAATTTTAATTATAACAAAATAAAAAATAATTGTCAAGTTTTTTTATCATAAGAGTTTTTTACAAAAACAAGTTTACACCAAGTAACTCTGCGAGTAAATCAAATAAAAACAAAGTCTTCTCTAACGTTATCTTAGAGCATAAGAACAAGTTTTTGTTATCTTGTTGTTTATATTAGGTATAAATTTATATCTGCTGGCCACTTTATTCATCTTTTGAGTATCATACTTTACAGAAGGACTTATTACACCAAGCCCCAAGCTTGCTGTATATCCATCTATAACCTTGCTAGAAATATAGATATCTCTTAAATATTCTTCTTTGTCCAAGACCAAAGCACCAACAAGCACAACATAAGACCAGTTATCAAGAACGTCTATGTTTTGTATCCAATAATCATACAAACCATACGAATTAAAAAATCCAGAACTTGTACCAAACAATATCTGTATTGATCTTTTGTTGATACCATCAGCAACTATTTTTTCAATAAAACTAATAGAAAGTACGTCAAGGTCACTGGTATTGAAGTTATCACAATATATCTGTAAGGATATTATTAGTTCCCTTTTACTTTCCTCTATGTTCATACCTTTAATCTTTTCTTTTATAAATGAACCTGGATCTTTAATATAAGTACTGGTCAATACGTTGTTATTATTTACTGCTTTATCATATGGGGTGTTGCCATCAAAATCTCGTTTGTCTATAAAAGTTCTATCCTTATTATATAAGAGCTCAACAACATCGGTATGTCCACTCTCTGATGCAAAGTGCATTAGTGTTTTTCCGTTCTCATACACTACATCAGATAATTTAATATCTCTTAAACGACTACCTTCATCCTCAATAAAGACAAATGCTTTTTTTAATAGTTCAAGATCTCCGTAACTAACAAGCTGCTTAAGTAAGACAAATATCTTTGCGTCTTGTACAGCTACATCCACATCCACTTTGTGTGCGTTCCTAAGTAGCTCTGGAAGTTTACTTACAGCAAGTCCTGCGTCACCAATATCAATATGTTCTTCACCAGAAATTATTTTTTTAGCATATTCATCGTTATCTTGACGTAAATACCCTTCTATGGTCATTAAAAGTTCAAAACTCGCATTAGCTTTTTTTGCATACCATAGAACGTCATGGTTTAAATCATCAAGAGCCAACATGTCTATGCCATGATCCCTTAAATATTTTATATATTTTACGTTATTTTTTTGGGCCACCGCCATTGCTATAGTCCTTTTGTCATTATCCTTAACATCAAGGACTGCTCCATATTTTTCATGAAGTATAGGCAACCACTCAAAAAAACCCTTGTCCACCAAGGCCATAATAGGCGAAACACCGTAGTTATCTGGTCTGTTTATAAGATCAGTATTTTTATATCTTTCCAACAGCCA
>JAKIZQ010000181.1:0-252 GCA_022707945.1 Bdellovibrionales bacterium | reverse complement strand
CGACTCCTGTTTATGTGCACTAGTATAAGACTCTCGCCATATTTATTAACAGACATTGGACTCAACCCAATATTCTCTAACATGTCAAAAACAAAAGCATTACTATTTATAGACGCTATATGTAAGAGGTTATTCCAATCATCATCAGTTATATCCAAATACGAAGGGTTCTTTTGTATCATATTCCTAAGTCTATAAACATCTGGGCCATGACCTCTTTCCGCTATTCTGAAAATTAACTTTAATTCGTCT
>JAKIZQ010000180.1 GCA_022707945.1 Bdellovibrionales bacterium | reverse complement strand
AAGGGTCTTCTCCAGTTTATTATAAAGGTTTAAGACTTGGGATACATATTTGTGAGGATATGTGGCGTAATGAAAGTCAATATTCTCAAAAACTTTATGATATAGATCCTGTAGATAGTCTTGGAGAACAAGGTGTGGACCTTTTCATAAATCTTTCAGCCTCTCCTTTTGCAAGGGCAAAGGATGTAAAAAGGCAAAGGATAATGTCCAGATATGCATCAAAATGGAAAGTACCGTTTTTGATGGTGAACACCGTTGGAGCAAATGATTCTGTTGTTTTTGACGGAAGAAGCAAGGTTTTTAATTCACAAGGTAAACTTATTAATGAAGCAAATGCTTTTGAAGAAGACGTTCTTATCATTGACACTGATTCTTTGTCACAGGGGACAGTGCTAAATTCTAGTGACGTAGAAACAGTTCATGATGCTTTGGTGCTTGGGCTTAAGGACTATATGAAAAAGAACGGCATGGAGAAAATAATAATAGGTCTTAGTGGTGGTATAGACAGTGCTGTTTGCTCTGTGTTGAGTAAAGAGGCTGTTGGTGCAGATAATGTTATTTGTGTTACCATGCCAACTCGTTATTCAAGTGAAGGAAGTGTAAAGGATAGCAAAAAACTTTGCTCTAATATTGGAGTAAGACTGGATGAACTTGGTATAGACGATATCTTTGGATCTTTATCATCTAAGGGTGATTTTAGTTCTGATGCGTTAGAGAATATTCAGCCAAGGATACGTGGGCTTTTACTTATGGCTTATGCCAATTCCATACCCAAGAGTGTTGTTATAGCTCCGGGAAATAAGTCAGAAATAGCTGTTGGTTATTGCACTATTTATGGTGATACCTGTGGTGCTTTGGCTTTGATAGGTGATCTTTATAAAACTCAAGTCTATGAACTAGCAAAATACATTAATAGGGAGAAAGAACTTATACCTGTAGAAATAATAGAAAAACATCCAAGTGCAGAACTAAAGCCCAACCAAAAGGACACAGATACTCTTCCTATATATCCATTACTCGACGAGATATTAAGATTATATGTAGAAGAACAGTTGTCACCTGGAGAGATATATAGCAAAGTTAAGGCAAAAAAGGATGTTGTAGATAGTGTTATAAGCATGGTGCTTAGGAACGAATTCAAGAGGAAACAATTGCCGCCAGTTATAAAGGTGTCAAGCAGGGCCTTTGTCCTTGATAGACGCTGGCCTATAGTTCATAGGTTTAGATAATTACAATACAGCAAAATAGAATAATATGCCTAACAGTAAAGCTAAGATTGTTATCCATGCAATTTTGGCTTTGCTTTTATTACGTGTAAAGATAGTTCTGGTTGGAGTGGCTGTGTTTATTATATCTCCCAATATCTCGACAGCTTTTTCAGCCTCTTTTTGTTCTACGCGGAGCCTTATTCCACCAGTTGCCTGTATGTAGAACCAGTTCAATGCAGAGAGATTTTCGTTGTCGAGCCATGAGTTTATTCCATAGGAATCAAGTTTTGATTTGGCTAATTTTGCATCCACAAGGTTAGTAAAGGTTTTAATAACGACAAAATTGTTGTTACTCATGTTTACACTCCTGTATGACCAAAACCTCCAGAGCCACGTTGTGTTGTGCTAAGATCGTTAACTTCTATTAGGTTTGCGTGTACCACAGGCATTAATACTGCCTGAGCAATGCGGTCACCGTTTTTTATTACGAATTTATCTTTTGAATGGTTTATAAGGATTATCTTTACTTCTCCCCTGTAGTCGCTGTCTATTGTCCCAGGTGTGTTAACAATGCTGATGCCGTTCTTTGCGGCAAGTCCAGACCTTGGACGTATTTGTATCTCATAACCAACGGGGATCTCAAAACTAAGACCAGTTCCTATTAGTTTTATTTGTCCAGACTCTAATACCTCGTCTTTATCTATGCAGGCCATTAGATCAAAACCTGCAGAACCTATGGTCTTATATTCAGGCAAGG
>JAKIZQ010000017.1:2123-13416 GCA_022707945.1 Bdellovibrionales bacterium | reverse complement strand
AAAATAAACTATAGATCTAAAGTCAAACGTTCTCCACAAAATCAGCCTCTTGGCTACGTAGAGATAGATACGATCTCTTCCTTCATCAATGGAATGAAACTCTATGTCTTTAATGCTATCGACGTAAAATCAAGGTTCCAGTTCTCCTACTGCTATAAAAATAACTCAAGCACTACAGCTCTAGACTTCCTTAAAAAACTTGAAACGGTCTTCCCCTTCCAGTGTGGCATTAAAACCGTTCAAACCGACAACGGTAGTGAATATATGGGTAAGTTCCACGATTATCTGGAACATCAAGCTATCCAGCATAACTTTATCTACCCTCGTTGCCCTAAAATAAATGGCTTTGTAGAACGTGCCAACCGTAGCTTAAGAGAAGAGTTCTTAGACCACTACATAGACATGGCTGCAGAAAACCTCAATAACTTCAATCACCTACTGATAAAACACCTCCTCTGGTACAACACTAAAAGGCCTCACTACAGCTTAGGGAACGTCTCGCCGATAAGTAATATATTAAATAAGGGGTTAGAGTCTCATATGTATGTAACCCAAACATATAATACATTATAAGAAATATAAGTTTTATAACGAAATACTTGAGCAATTTTGGGGGTACGTATGTGGAAGAAAAGATGTTTTACTATTCTTTTGGTATCTGTAGCGACTATTATGTTCTCATCTTGCTCCTCTACGATAAGATCGCTACAAACAAATGATGATGATGTAACTAAGAAAATACCAAAGGTTAGCGATTCTGATAAAGATACTGTTTGTTCAACTTCTGTTAGTTCACCAAGTTCTGATTTGCTGCAAAAAACAGTAGATGAAGTGAATAGTTCGTGCTTGGCTCCGCTTCAGATAGCAGAAGAAAAACTGTCTGCCGTTGCTGACATAACACAACGAATGAGAGAGTTAGCAGTGCAGGGCTCTAATGGTATAATGAGTCCAGAAGATTTTCAGAGTTTAAATAGTGAATTTGTTTCTCTCGTAACTGAGATAAACTCAAATATTTCTGCTGCACTTTATAACGAAAATATTCCCCTGCTAAGCGGAGATCCGGTGGAACTTAAATATACTCTATTAGGTTCTTCTGTTACTTGCATAAATACAGCTCAACTTTCTACAGCAGAAATAACTGCAGATTTAGCGTCCATATCAATATCGGATCAGTCTAGTGCCCAATCTAGTGTGCCAGTTATAGAGGAGGTCATAACTAAACTTGGTCGACTAAGATCAATTGCTGGTTTTATAAGGAACAGAGCAGAACAGGACCAAAACTTAGCTTCAAATCTACAAGTTATTATAAATCTACCTGCTGCACCAAGTATTTGTGAATTTGTTTATTTAGCGGCTCGTGTAGGTATAGAAAGTATAGAAAGAATACTCGATACTGCTAGGCAGAACTTTGCGTATTTTGGTCAACTTAACACAGATACCACAGTGGACGGTTATGAAGACTATATGGCAATGGTTATTGCGGAGCTTAAGACGTCTATAAATCATGCGCTAGTTTTGAGTAATATTGATGGTGTTCCACTCTTTCAGGGTGACAATAAATACACCAATTCTTGCTTTGACGGCAAGGCTTATGATTTCAGGCCTTCTGCTCTTGATTTAAGTAATCTTTCTGCTTCAACACAGGTACAAATAATTGCGACAGTTCAAAAACTGGATACGGCTATTGCTACTTTAGAGGCTACAAAGATCGAGCTTGGTATTTCAGATGCGGATGCAGATATCGCAGCGGTAATGGATAAATATGCTCTACTTGAAGCTTATCAAATAGAACATCCAGAAGATACTTGTACCGCCTTTAACATGAACATTGAATTAATGGTTTTATCTATTGCTAATGGCAAAGTTATAAAACGTGACAAGGAGCTTTCTACTCTTAACAAGATGACTGACCCTTTATACAACAACTTGAACACTTCGGTACAATCCGTTTATGACTGCATAAGTGTTCAGCAAACAGCTGAAGGTGCTTTGGCGGGAATAATGGATATGATTCAACGACAGCGTGAACTTGCGATTCAATCTGCCAACGGTATCTATACGGATGGTGATAGATTTTATATTCAGACTGAATTTGCAGATCTAATTAACAATATAATTATGACAAAGGATGATACAAAGTTTAATGACAAAGTTTTATTAAACGGTGGTAATGATCTTTTTAAATATTTTTCTAATAAAGAACCTGCTACTTGTTTTAATCCACAGGAGTTTGATATTGGTGATATAACGGCTGTATTACAGACTCTGTCTGTAGCAACAAAAGCAGGAGCAGAAGCTAGTCTACCTATAATTGATCAGGCTCTACAGGAATTGACAGCTATTAGGGCACAAGCAGGTGCATACCAAAATCGTTTAGAGTCTGAAGCTAGTCTGTATCAATCTCTTTCTGAAATAGCTATGATGTCGGTAGCTTCAGGACCTGCTTATTTTGATTTATCGGTCATAGATATGGCTAAGGTTGGTGTAAGCGCTATACAGAGTGCATTGCAAAGAATGGTAGAGCTAGCAGCGCAAGCAGCAATGATGGAAGATCCAGATAGGGTTATAATGCAGAAAGAAATAGTCGAACTTTTAAAATTTATAGATATAGCTAACACAACTGTTCGCATTAACAGAAATGCTCTTATAAGTGGATACAGTGTTTTTAAAGATACTTATTTTGCAGGTAATTCTTTTGACCTAAGAACTTCAACTTTAGGTATTCATGCTATAGATATAAGTACAGCTGTTGGTGCCGCAGAGGCTTCGACCCTACTAGATGCAGCCTCTAGCGAGGTTGCATCTACAATGGCAGTGCTAGAGAATTTAACTTTGTAATGTAAAATATCAAAAGTGTTGTTAATGATTTTTTATGTATCTTTTTATATTAAATTTTCTTTCTAGTCCTTTATCATTCATATAACGCACTGTCCCGAATATGGACCGTTCTGTCCAAGGTCTGTCATGTTTACCAAAACACCAAGCAACGCCTGCAAAACCATTGGGGTCTCTGCCATCTAATTCATATTTGTTGTTTAAATATAAAGCAGTTTTGTATGCTTCTTGTGGGGTTTTGCTCCATTCAATTATTTTTTTACCCCAGTACATTCTCATATACCCGTGCATTTTTCCGCTTACCAACATTTGTTTTTGTGCAGTATTCCAGTAAACATCATGTGTCTTAGCTTGCTCTAGTTCTTTAAGGCTGTATAGGTAAGACCGTTTGTCTTTTTTATGTTTATCTAGTGTTTTTTTTGCCCACTCTGGCAAACACTTGTAGTTGTCGTAATCGTTGTTGTAGTAGACAAAATTAAAGGCAAGTTCTCTTCTTACTATTAACTCCTCTAAAAAAGAATCGTTATCTTTCTCGGGGGTGTTTTTTAATTCAAGAGCTATTTGCAGTGTGGATATTTGCCCAAAATGTATGTAGGGACTCAAATGTGAAACATGATCTAAAGATGGATCATTCTTTAGTTCTGAATATTTTTTTAGTTTTTTTGTTTTAAGCTCTTCTAATAATTTTAATGCCTGTTTTGTCCCACCTTTGAACATTTTTGATGCTGGAACGGTGTTATCTATGTCTAATTTAGATAATATTTTTTCTGTTGTTTGTTCAAGATCTATTATTTTTATGTCGTGCTTGCATGGTTTTTTATTTAATATTTCTTTAATTGATAGAGGACTTAAATATTTTGTCATAGCACTTTTTATCTTTGGTCTTATCGTAGCGGCACTATATTCTTCTTTTTGAGAAGCTTCCTCTACAGGTACAATTAAATCTGTTTCTACTTGTACGACTGGACAAAAAGCTTTTTTAGCAATTTCTTTTCTCCATAGAATTTGAATATTAGTGTATCCATGGTCACAGATAAGGACTTTTGCTTTTCTTGATAATTCTATTACAAGATCTGCTGGCTCTCTTATAGCGACTATAAATGTTATCCCCATTTTTTTGAATTCAGGGCTTAATTCTTTTATCCCTTCCAGCATGAAGGCATAGTGTCTAATGTTTGCTTCTGGGTATTTGTTGCTTAAACCAAAGCACACCATCAATGGAAGTTTATGTTCGTTAGCTACATTTATTGCATGAGCAAGGGCATGGTTATACATTATCCTTTGAGAAGCCTGCATCCAATATAGAACATATTCAACAGGGGCATCATTATCATGAGTGTTTAATACTTTTATTCTTTCTTTTTGTATCATATTATTAGATCCATTATATTGGAGGAAATATGAAAAACATAGCCACATTTGCAGCGGGGTGTTTTTGGGGAGTTGAATCTATAATAAAAAAGATACCGGGTGTGATTGAAACTAGGGTTGGTTATACTGGAGGTACGGTTAAAGATCCAACATATGAGATGTAAAAAAAGGTGATACGGGTCATGCAGAGGCTGTAAGAATAGTCTTTGATCCTCAAAAAATAACATATCAAGAGCTATTGAAGTATTTTTTTAGATTACACGATCCAACAACATTAAATAGACAGCAAAACGATATTGGGTCTCAGTATAGGTCTGCTATTTTCTATCATGACGAAGAACAAAAAAAACTTGCTCTTAAAGTTATAGAGGAAGTAGAGTTATCCAAATTTTGGCAGAACAAGATACTTACACAGCTTGAGCCTGCGGCTGTTTTTTATGATGCAGAAGAATATCATCAAAACTATCTTGATAAGAATCCTGGGGGTTATAACTGTCATTATTTGCGATAATTTAATAACTAATGTAATATATTAAAAAAGAGGGGAGGGTAATACTATGTGTGGTAATGTTGGTGGTATAGATAAACTTTTAAGAATAGTCACTGGAGTTGTACTTCTTTATTTTGCTTTTGATGAAGGTTATTGGTGGGGATGGATAGGCCTTATTCCTTTACTTACTGGCCTTGTTGGTTTTTGCCCTTTGTACAAAGTGTTTGGAATAAGCACCAAGAAGAAGGGTGGCGATGGTGGTTGTTGCTGCTGCGGTTAAGTTAGGGGGCATCTTTATATGGAACAATTAGAGAGGATACTTGATATTGTTAACGGATATGTGTGGGGTATCCCTCTTCTTGTATTGTTGTTTGGTACTCATATCTTTCTTACATTCAGGCTTGGTTTTATACAAAAACATATCTTTAGAGCCATAAAACTTTCTGTTACAAGACACAAAGAAGGTGATGGAGAGATAAGTCATTTTGGTGCTCTTGTTACTGCGCTTGCAGCAACTATAGGTACAGGCAACATTGTAGGCGTGGCCACAGCCGTAGCTGCCGGTGGACCTGGGGCCGTTTTGTGGATGTGGCTTACAGGTGTTTTTGGTATAGCTACAAAATATTCAGAGGCTGTACTGGCTGTAAAATATAGAGTTGTAAGACCAGATGGAACTGTCGCTGGTGGTCCAATGTATGCTCTAGAGAATGGTCTGGGGTTAAAGTGGTTGGCAATTTTATTCGCTGTATTTACTGCCGTTGCGGCTTTTGGTATAGGCAATATGGTACAAGCAAATTCTATTTCTGTAATGTTCCAAGAAAGTTTTTCTATTCCAAAATGGATCACGGGACTTATACTTATGGTGATTACCGCCGTAGTAATTCTTGGTGGAATAAAATCCATAGCAAAAGTTTGTAGTGTTCTGGTTCCTTTTATGGCGCTGTTCTATGTTTTTGGATGCATTATATTTTTAATAATCAGGCATGATACTTTGTTACATAGTGTAGAACACATCTTTACTTCTGCTTTTACAGGTCAGGCGGCGATAGGTGGTTTTCTTGGTGCAGGGATGAAAGAGGCTGTGCGCTTTGGTATAGCAAGGGGTCTTTTTTCCAACGAGTCTGGTCTTGGTAGCGCTCCAATAGTTGCTGCTGCGGCACAAACAAAAGATCCAGTAAGACAAGCTCTTGTATCATCTACCGGCACTTTTTGGGATACCGTCGTAGTTGCGGCAATGACTGGAATAGTGGTGGTTAATTCTGGTGAATGGGCAAATGGTCTTAAAGGGGCAGAGCTTACTCACGCTGCTTTTGGGCAGATACATTCCTTTGGACCTATACTTTTAACAGTTGGTCTTTTAACTTTTGTTTTTTCCACAATACTCGGCTGGTCGTATTATGGAGAAAAAGCAGTGGAATATTTGTTTGGAACAAGATCCATAATACCATATAGGTTAATTTGGGTGCTCGCCGTAATGGTTGGGTCTATAGCCTCGTTGCAATCTGTATGGGCTTTTGCTGATATTGCCAACGGACTTATGGCCATACCAAACCTTGTAGCGTTACTACTACTTCATAAAGTTGTCGTCTCAGAAACAAAGAGATATTTTAATAAATAGTCCAAGAACCTTGACCGGTAAGCTTTAGGGGAGTATAACCACTGGTATCTGGAGGTTTTATTATGCGTAATATTTTATTGTTTTCGTTGCTTGTCACGGCTAGTACTGCCTTTGGTGATAATATCGAATTTCAAACATGGGATGGTTCAATAACGCCTAAGGATTTCTATGATTATAGATGCTCTATTTATAGAGTAGCTACTGGAGGAATTATTAGTGATTGTGGCCAATATGCTCTTATATCCAACGATGAAAAACCATACTATTACCATGATCAAGCTATAGACCAATCTGTAATAAAAAAACTCAACACACGACGAGACTATAACTATAAAGACTATCAAGTACCTAGATACCAGTTTTACTGGTATTTTGGGAATGTTGATAATACTGAATTAGCAGACAACAGTAATAAGAGTATGAGTAAACCAGCTACTATAAGTATCGCTAAATGTGAAAAAATTAATAACGCTGATATAAAGCTAACAACCACAACTCCTCATGGATTAAAGGATGGTGAGGTTGTTTATATAGAGAACTCTAGTGGTATTGATGGTGTGTGGAGAGTAGATGGGATAAGTGCAAAAAAACCTGATGGTACATCATACACTAATGCTTCAAATTTTATATTAAAAGGATCTGCGCAGAATAATTGTAGTACTGGAGCAGGAACTTTTAAGAAAATAGTTAAAGGTGTTGTTAATAAAGATAAATGTTCTGGTAAAGATTGTTATAAATACATACAGGATAACTATATTATTTCTGGTGAAATAGAGAAAACTGTTCATGATTGTATTGGCAATCTAATGACCAACATAGTTAAAAGTTCCTATGATAAGATGAATAAGAGTTTAAACTCTTATAATAAGAAGATATTAAAGAATCCGTCGTTAAAGCTTCCTGATCGAGGCTGGATAACCAACTTATTGTATATACCTAACTATTCAATTAATGGTTTAAAGATCTATAATGATGTTATCGATCAAATACATCAGACAAAATATAAAGACTTTGTTTTTATATCAGACATTAGCTCTCCTAATCATCTAAGGTGTATGATAAATAAGGATGTAGCTGTTGAATGGATAGCTCCTCCTGCTTATTATGTTGATAATGGTCAAAGTAAATATATTTATGATGGTAAGCTGGGGAAGGAGCTTGAACCTGATAAGACTCAGGTTATAAGTCTATCTAGGCGTGGGGACGGGAGTTCTTTTGGTCTTGTTGATTTTGTTTATCAGTCAAATAATACAAAGGAACCAAAAAAGGTTGCAAAAGAACTGTTATATGAATTTTATGATTACACCAATAAAAATAAAGAATGTACTTTAAAAACTGTGCAAGTAGAAGAGTATAAAGTTGATGTCATTAATGGTGTTTATGAATTGATAATTAAATTTAAGGATCGCTATGATTTTAACAACACAACTCGTTGCTATGTAAAAGCTTCTGCTGCTCAAGGTTTGCAAAAACAGCAACTTAATTCTAGCAGTAGGGTTGATATAAAAGCGGCTGGTGAATGGTGTCCTGCAACTAAAGAAGGCGATAAGTGTATTTAGAACTGGACTTATTTTAAATTATTATACGAAAACAGGCTTTTGCAGACATAGCCAACGGGTCTATAGCCATGACAAACCTTGTAGTATTATTACTACTTCATAAGGTTGTCGTCTCAGAAACAAAAAGATATTTTAATAAATAGTCCAAGAATATTGACCAGAAAAACTTAGAGGAGTATAACAGCTATTATCTGGAGGTTATTATGACGCTATTAGTTGTATTTGGCCTTGTTTTTTCAATCCTTATGTCTGGAGAGGTACCTATTCCAAGTGTTGAAGTAGCTCGGGAAATCAAACCACAAAGTGAAATACTCTGGAACAAATATAAAGATCCATGGTCTGCTGCTGATGATAATAAGCGACATGTTGGAAAAACAGAGTGTGCAAATATAGTCAACAGTTATAACTCTAAATTTAGATGTTTTAGTTATAGTAATAGTAATATTGAAAAGACTCTGCCTTCTGAAGTTGATAATAAAATATCATCGATCATAAATTCATTAATTAAAAATACTGTATATAGTGAGACAAATCAATTACTCAAAATTAGTGGTTATAATTTGCTAGATAATCCTAATTCTACAACAGTAAACAAAATATATATAGGCAAGAATGGGTATGAGTTAAGTAATTACGGCACAAAGCAAGTCGTTCGTGAAGATTTAACGGACAGATTTAAAAGATTTGCTCGTCTTTATGATTGTAAGTCTGATTATGATATAAAATATAGCAATATACAGCAGGACATCAACGGTCAATATGTGTATAGGGCTATTTCTCGCCCTTTATTTTATGTAGATTATCCAATAACTGATTCTGATGACATCATTAAGAACAAGTTGTTAACAGAAGAATGGAAAGCATATTTGTCTTCAAGAGGATATGATAACAAAGATAAAGTCATGCCTTCATCAAATACGAAATTTTTAGATGAGTATTTTTCTAAAGAAGGATGTATTGATTATTGTACTGATGCTTTAACATACAATATCCCAAGGGACCGTAAGGGTGAAATGTCGTGTGGTCCTATAAGGATATCTGCTGCGTTTCAAGCTAATTCTACGAGTTTGATAGGTAATTCAAAAGACATTATTTCTCTTGCAAAAGAGGATAAAAAATATGGTTCTGATAATAAATACAATATTCGTTGCATAGAAAATTCTATCAAGGCCAACCAGAACAGTTTAAAGAGGGTAAAAATATTAGCTTCATCTAGCAGTGATAGCAACGGCAAGCCTCTTTGTTCAAAAGATTTCATAGGTCTTTCTAAGCAGAGAACATTAGCGTTAAAAGAGATGGTAAGAACATATGTGCTTGGTTTAACAAAAAACCAACAAGGAGAAAATGGAATAGATATAGATAAAGGAGACTTGTGGCAGATTGACTACTATGGTGAAAATAAAGATGGTACTTCTGGTCCATGTGCCTACGTAGCTCAAAATGGTGTGATGTCCACAACTCCGAATGGAAATGTATCTGAATCGTTGTTAAAAGATTATCGTTCTGCAGAGATACAGTTGTTTTTTACACAAGCAAATAATTCCAATTCAGGCAGTTTGGGTGTGGCTAGAGCCGGTATTGGTTATGAAGTAAGAGATCTTACTTTTTCTTGTAAGGATTCTACTGGTGATTCAAAATTCGCAAGTTCTTCAACGATTGGTAGAATCTTTCGTGCAGAAGGTAAGATTAATTATTAGTATTTTAAATTATTGTACAAAAACGGGCTTTTATAGTACAAATCTGTTATGGGCAGGATGATAGTTACTACTGTTTACCTGACAGAAGAGCAAGACCGGGCGCTTAAGGACCTTGGTACAAAAACAAGGGTGCCGGTGGCTCAGTATGTAAGGGAAGGTGTAGACCTTGTTCTGGAAAAATACGAAGTTGAATCATATGGGCAGTTATCTTTTGAAACTATACTTAAGAAGAAAAAAGAACAAAAGCCGAAAGACCCAGATCAACAGTAAGGATATTCTATAAACATGGAACAAAAGAACATAAGGAATTTTTGTATAGTAGCGCATATTGATCATGGGAAATCAACGCTTGCGGACAGGATATTAGAACTTACAGGTACTGTTACAAACAGAGAAATGAGAGCTCAGTACCTTGATAACATGGACCTCGAAAGAGAAAGAGGCATTACCATAAAAGCACAAACGGTTAGGATATACTATCAGGCAAAAGATGGAGAACGTTATCAATTTAACCTTATAGATACTCCTGGGCACGTAGATTTTTCATATGAAGTTTCTAGAAGTATGGGCGCTTGCGAAGGTGCATTGCTAGTTGTTGACGCTAGTCAGGGTGTTGAGGCACAAAGTATAGCCAATGCCTTTATTGCCGTCGACAGTGGGCTTGAAATGATACCAGTATTGAATAAGATAGATCTTCCAGTTGCTGATACAGAGAAAGCAAAAAAAGAAATAGAAGAAATAATTGGCGTAGATGCAAATGACGCCTTACCAATATCTGCAAAGACCGGTAAAGGCATAGATGCTCTTTTAGAGAGGATAGTAGAAGTTGTTCCTCCACCAACAGGAGACGAGAACGCTCCTCTTAAGGCACTGATATTTGATAGCTGGTTCGATCCGTACCTTGGCGTTATAACTCTGGTAAGAATAAAACAGGGTAAGTTAAAACAAGGGATGAAAATAAAACTTTTCTCTACAGGAAAGATATTTGACGTTACAAAGCTTGGTGTTTTTTCTCCTAAGGCCGTGTATCTTGACGAGTTAAGTGCAGGAGAGGTTGGTTTTATAGCGTCTGGGATGAAAGATATTTCAGAGGCTAGCATTGGTGACACAGTAATGGATGAAGCCAATCCTGTTAACGTTGCTTTACCTGGTTTTAAACCAATAAAACAAATGGTGTTCTGTGGATTTTATCCAGTTGAATCTTCTGAGTACAATCTCTTAAAAGATTCTTTTGATAAGTTACATCTTAACGATGCTTCGTTTACCTATGAAAAAGATTCTTCAGAAGCACTTGGTTTTGGTTTTAGATGTGGTTTTCTTGGTTTACTTCATATGGAAGTCATACAAGAACGTCTTGAAAGGGAATTTAACATAGCTGTTATTACAACAGCACCATCTGTTATTTATAAGGTCTTTATGACCGACGGAACTGTAAAAGAAATAAATACACCATCACTACTACCTTCTGGTGGTTTGGATCATGTAGAAGAACCTTATATGAGAGTAAGGATACATACACCTTCTGAACATATTGGTGGACTGCTTGCTCTTTGTAATGAAAAAAGAGGAGAACAGGTTGATATGATCTGTTATCAAAATAACAGGGTGCAGATAATCTATGATCTTCCTTTGTCTGAAGTTATGTATGATTTTTATGATAGCCTTAAGTCTATTTCTAGAGGCTATGCTTCTATAATCAAGGATCTCGTAATCCATAGAAGCA
>JAKIZQ010000017.1:0-2113 GCA_022707945.1 Bdellovibrionales bacterium | reverse complement strand
ATGCTTCTATGGATTACGAGATCCTTGATTATAGAAGGTCTAAACTTGTTAAATTGGATATCCTCATAAACGGCAAAGTTGTTGATGCCCTTTCTGTAATAGTTCACGCAGATAATTCCTATTACAGAGGAAGAGAACTTGTAAGTAAATTAAGAGAAGTAATAAACAGACAGATGTTCGAGGTTGCAATACAGGCAGCCATAGGTTCTAGGGTAATCGCTAGAGAATCTGTTAAGGCCTTAAGGAAGAACGTTACAGCAAAGTGCTATGGTGGAGACGTTACAAGAAAGAGGAAACTTCTTGAGAAGCAAAAGGAAGGAAAAAAGAGAATGAAAAAGGTCGGTAACGTAGATCTTCCACAAGAAGCATTCCTGGCTGTATTAAAGGTGAAGTAATGAGACCTTTTGTTCTTACCAGAACTTATTTTCAAAGACTAAATAGATATATTTCGCCAATAATTGCCACAGCTATAATAGTTCTCTTTGTGAGAGTTTTTGTCGCTGACTCATATAAGATACCATCAAATTCTATGCAACCAACACTTATAGAGGGTGATCACGTTCTTGGCTTAAAGATAGTATATGGGATAAAGATACCATTTGGTGGTCCGTATATAAGGTTCTTTAAACCAAAAAGATCTGACCTTGTCGTCATAAAAAGAGTTGATGGGAATAATTATATAAAAAGGGTTATGGCATTAAGTGGCGATACTGTTGAAATGAATTCTGGCAAGTTAAAAATATCTGGCAAAGAAATTATTAGAAAATTTGGAACAGATGTTTCTAAATATCGTTACATAGATAATGATAGCGCTGTTTATAGAGAATTTTTAGGCAAAGAATTTTACTCTGTGCTCTATAGTGGTTCAAAAAGGGTTGAAGATCTACCTTTAGTAAAACTTAGCAAAGACCAGCTGTTTTTACTCGGTGACAACAGAACTAATTCTGTTGATTCAAGAAACTGGGGTCCTGTTAAAGAGGATGATCTGGTAGCTAAAGTTATCTTTGTTTGGTTCTCTAAGGACCCTGTTTCTGGAAAGATACGCTGGGATAGGTTTGGTCTTATTGGACGGTAATTCCTTGATCTTGATTTACTGTTTGTTTGGGCAGAGTAGTTATTTTTTTCTTAACAGGTACTTTTCTTTTTAACTTTTTCTTTTTTAAAGGTTTTTTAGTAGTTGCCTTTTTCTTTGTTGGTTCAAGTTGATTTGGTTGTGCTGCTGCTTTTTGTATCTCGTCTAGATCAAATTTATATACTTCTTGTATTTGTGTTTTACCTATTTTGTCTGGTTTGCCATCTCCGTCGGTATCTATTTCTATCCTTGCAAGTTTTCCGTCTTGATAATATTCCCATTGATCAAAAACACCATCAAAATTGGTGTCTATCTCTTTCTTTACAAGCTCGTTGTTGTAGTAACGTTTAATGAGGTCTGGTTTGCTATCAAAATTAAGGTCTAGTTCTTTCTTTATCAGTTGCCCATTCTCTGAGTAAAATCTTTTCTCATCGAATTTACCATCAAAATCATTGTCTACAAGTATGATCTCTATTTTATCATCCCAAGGTTTTTTATTCTTATAGTTAACTATGTAGTCTACTTTTCCATCGCCACTTATGTCTATTTCCTTTTTTATCAGTATCCTTTCTCCATCTTCGTTCAGGTTATAATATTTCTTTATTTCTGCTATTCCATCGCCGTTCTCATCTATTAGTTCTATTGTCTCTCTTTCCAATATTATTTCTTTTTTTTGTGGCCCTGTTTTTGTTTCAGCTGTTGTTTGTGCAGGTTGAGTTGCTGGGGTGGTCTTTATCTCTAATTTAGGTTCTGGCACTTCAGCTTTTACGTTAGTTTTGACTTCTTTTTTTACTTCTGGTTTTATCTCTTGTTTGACGTCAGTCTTTGTTTCAGTTTTTTGGGCATAGATACCCATATTTAAATTAAATAATAATGATAGAACTATTACAAAGATTCCCATATACTAAATATTAACCCTCAAGGGCAATAAGTTCAACATAGATTTGTCTTTTAAGGGATTTGTAGTAATAATTTTGACAGAACTTTACTCAGGAGATTAAGGATGAAAGTAGGTTTTATAGGTAAAAGGTCCAGTGGTAA
>JAKIZQ010000179.1 GCA_022707945.1 Bdellovibrionales bacterium | reverse complement strand
CCTTGTCGGCGTGGCGTTAGTATTGTTGCTGGTTTATTTTATTGGTAAAATGATAAGCAAGAAAACCATAGAAGAGAATAAAAACTGATTTACAATAATATGCCCTTAAGTAATGTAGTAGCAACAGTAAAATAGATCATGATACCTGTTATATCTACTATTGTAGCTACCAATGGTGCAGAGGCTCTAGCTGGGTCTGCTTTGAATTTTCTTAATATGAAAGGAAGCATTGCTCCAGTTATAGTTCCCCATAGCACGACGCCTGTTAAACTTATCGCTACTGCTATGGCTACTTTCCCGTAATGTGCTCCATATAATGCTTCTCTGTTTGGCCACACCATTATTCTTATTAATGCTACAAGGCCTAATATTACACCCATTATTAGACCGGTTCCTACTTCTCTTATAAGGACCCTAGACCAGTCTCTTAGCCTCATCTCTTTTAGTGCCAGCGACCTTATTATAAGGGTTGCCGCCTGAGATCCAGAGTTACCACCGCTACTTATGATAAGAGGTAAAAATAAACTTAATACTATTGCTTGTTGGAGTAACGTTTCATATCTTCCCATGGCTGTTGCTGTAAAAGTTTCTCCTATTAAAAGCACTATCAACCAACCAGCTCGTTTTTTTGTTAGTGTTAAAAAATCTGTTTTCCAGTATGGATCATCAAGAGCTTCCATACCTCCTATTCTTTGAATATCTTCGGTTGCTTCTTCTTCTATTACTTGACTGATGTCTTCTGGAGTTATGACACCTTTTATGTGACCGTCCTTATCTACAACAGGTATTGCACTAAGATCATAATCAGAGAAGGCTTGTGCAACTTCTTCTTGGTCCATGGTGTCAAGCACAGAAACATGATCTGTTTCCATGATGTCGCCAATCTTTTTAGTAGGATGAGATAGTAACAGATCCCTAAAAGAGACTACTCCTAATAGTTTGTCTTCATTGTCTACGACGACAGTATAGTATATTGTTTCGTCATGATGTTTTGAATATGTTCTAAGATATCTTATTGCTACTTCAACTTCCATGTCAGGCTTTAGCCTTAAGAAGTGGGGAGTCATAACTCCTCCAGCCATGTCTTCTGCATATACCAGGAGTCCTATTACTTCCATCTTAGTTTGTGGGTCTAACATGTTCAGAGCTTCATATTTCATGTTCTCTGGAAGATGCTGTATTAAGTCTGCCATTGAATCCAAAGATAACATTCTTAAGAAAGTTCTTTGCTGAGCTGTTGAAAGATTTAGGAATATGTCTTTTTGGTCCTCTGGTGGGAGGTCAAGAAAAAGATCTTCTGCTTCATCCCTTGAAAGAGACATGAAGTATTCCACTCTATCCTCTGAGGACATCGCAGATACTCTTTCTTGGAGCGTTTCTTGGTTCTGTTCTAGAACTTCTATTTTATCGTTTTCCATAACAGGACGCTCCTGATTTATTCTAGATAACAGTTTGGCGGAGAGGGTGGGGATCGAACCCACGGTGGCTGTGACACCACACATGCTTTCCAAGCATGCACCTTCGACCGCTCGGACACCTCTCCGCATAAAATATGCTAAAGCACGGTGAAATTAGTCCATCAGTTTCTGTTTGTCAACCACAGTCAAGCACGTTATAAGGTTTTTAGATGTTTATTCAATAGGGGGAATTATGGCTGGTTTTCCGCTTTATGTTTGGATAGGTTTTGTAGTCTTCGTTGTATTGATGTTGGCGCTGGATCTTGGTGTTTTTCAACGAAAAGCTCACGAGATAAAATTCAAAGAAGCAATCCTATGGAGCATTTTTTGGATAACGTTAGCATTAATATTCAATTTAGGGATATATCTCTTTGATGGCAAAGAAGATGCTTTGGCTTTTCTCACGGGTTATATAATAGAGAAATCACTCAGCGTAGATAATCTTTTCGTTTTTTTGATGATCTTTACTTTTTTTAAGGTTCCAAAGAAATACCAACATAAGATACTTTTC
>JAKIZQ010000178.1:328-2010 GCA_022707945.1 Bdellovibrionales bacterium | reverse complement strand
GTCTATATGTGCACTCTTGCCAAGTTCTTCTTTTGTGGAAGTTACGCCAAGGACATCGTCCACCATTTGGAAAGCAATACCTATTGCTTTGCCATATTCCTCTAAACATTTAGTATCACTTATTGTGCCATAAAGTATGGCAGGCCCTGCAACACTTGCCTTAATTAACTCCCCAGTCTTGCAATAAGATGTTTTGTAAAGATACTCAAGGTCTGGTTTAACATGTACGCCATCGTTCTCTATATCAAGCACTTGTCCACCGACCATCCCATTCATACCACTTGCTTTTGATACATACTTTATAAGCTCTATGACCTTGTCATGCTCATGGTTCTTTGAGAGTAAACAAAGCACGTTGAATGCTTCTGTTAAAAGTGCATCGCCTGCTAGTATTGCAACTGCTTCTCCGTACACTTTGTGACTAGTTGGTTTTCCTCTTCTTAGATCATCATTATCCATTGCGGGAAGATCATCATGTATAAGACTATAGGTGTGTATCATTTCTATTGCACAGGCTAAAGGCATTACCTTTTGATACTCTGTTGCTTTTTTTACATCCTCTTTTAACAGCATATCCCTTGATGCCATTACCAATATTGGACGTATCCTTTTTCCACCAGCTTTAAGACTGTAGTTCATGGCACTAACTAATTCTACAGAAATCCCTTTTACAAAAAGTTCGCCAAGTGCTTGCTCTACTATCCTGCTTTTTGAATTTAAATATTCTTTTAATTGGAACATCTTAGACATCATAGCCAGAAAATCGTCTAATGGGAACATAAAAAACAAGCATTTAACAAGGAGTAGGCTTTGCCTAACACTAATCATGTATGCTTATATATATACGGCCAACATAGACAGAATATCTGCTGATTGTATAAAGGTAGAAGCTGTGTCTTATAATGGGTTGCCAGGAATAAAAATAACAGGGCTACCAGACCCAGTAGTAAAAGAAAGTTTTTACAGGGTAAGCTCTGCCTTTAGGGCCAGTGGAATAGATATCCCGTTAAAAAGGTTCGTAATAAATTTTGTTCCCGCAGACGTACCTAAAAAAGGATCTGGATTAGACCTTGCAATAGCAACGGTCCTTTTAAAATCAATAGGAGTAATACCTAACGAATCTCTTAACAACACATTGGTATTTGGAGAACTGTCATTAACAGGAGAAATTCTTTCTGCAAGAGGAGTTCTTGCTGTACTAAATTCTGCTCACAAGGATTTTGATAAAATAATCATTCCATATTCAAATGCCAACGAAGCCTGTTTTTTTAAAGAAAAAAGTATTCCCATAAAACACATAAAGGACATTATAAAAATAGCGAATAAAGAATTTGAACCACACAAAGAAAACAACTGCGCATTTACAGACATAGAAAAAAACTTAATCCCTGACTTTTCCGACGTAATAGCCCAACCAATTGCAATCAGATGTGCACAGTTATCTGTTATAGGAAAACATCATATGCTTTTAATAGGAAGTCCGGGTTGTGGAAAAACCATGATAGGAGAAAGAATGCCTGGAATAATGCCAGAGTTAACAGAGAACCAAAAATTAGAGGTAAATAGTATTTATTCAATCTCTGGTCTTTTAAAAGAGTATTCTCAAATAATAAACACTCCACCTTTCAGGAGTCCTCATCACAGTTCTACAGATTCTGCATTAATTGGAGGAGCAAGAATAG
>JAKIZQ010000178.1:0-318 GCA_022707945.1 Bdellovibrionales bacterium | reverse complement strand
CGAGTTGAGTGAGTTCAAACATAATGTACTAAATGCACTAAGGGAGCCCTTAGAAAAAGGGTTTATAAATATTTCTAGAGCTTCTTATTTCCACACCTTGCCAGCAGATTTTCTGCTAATAGCCGCATCTAACCCGTGCAACTGTGGAAATATACTAAAACAGGATTCCTCGTGTAACTGTTCTATGCAAAGTCTCCAAAGGTTTAAACGACGTCTTAATGGTCCGCTAATGGACCGCTTTGATATAAAACTTGTAATGAGCGCGCCAAGGATATCTGTAGACAAACTATCAGCAAGTTCTGGAAAAGCGTCTAATCA
>JAKIZQ010000177.1 GCA_022707945.1 Bdellovibrionales bacterium | reverse complement strand
ATTCTTATAAGAACCGCCAAGCGCAAGCCCCTTTTCTTTTAACTTTTCAACTTCGTTCAAAAATCCAAAGGTCTTTGCCTTGGCAACTTCTGCTATGTAATTAAACGTATTATGCCTGTATTCAAAATGCTGAAGCCCAACGACTGGGTGTTTATAATTAACTCTGCAAGATATTTTAAGGTCAGAAGCAGGCAATAGATAAACAAACCTATCGTCTATAGAAACAGATATTGGTTTTAATACCTGAAGATATTTAACGGGCTTAGTTTGTTCTATAACACCAACAGCCTCTAATGCATCAATGTATGAAACAGAACTACCGTCTAAAATAGGAACTTCTGGACCATATACTTCTACAAAAGCGTTGTCTATATTAAGACCTCTGAGTGCAGACATAAGGTGCTCCACTGTTGCTATTCTTGTTCTTCTATTTCCAAGAACAGTGCTCATTTGAGTATCTACGACGTTCTTCCATGTTGCGTGTATGCTAGGTTTTTTTGGTAGATCAGCCCTTGTGAACAATATGCCTGTATCTTCTGGAGCTGGTTTTATAACTACACTAACTTCTGCGCCGCTGTGTAAAGCCACACCAGAAAATTCAACTCTTTCCCTTACTGTTCTTTGAAGCATCTTCATTATATTGAACCTACTCCCTTATATACAAAATACATATCAATTGCTATAAAAAAGTTGTTTTTTGTGGAGCACTAAGCCATTGTATTGACAAGTCTTTTTAAAAAAGATCACCCTTAGACCCGCCAAAATGCTTATAGGCCAGGGGAGTAGCCACCCTGCCACGGGGGGTCTTATTTATATAACCACACTGGATAAGGAACGATTCATAAAGGTCTTCTATGGTATCTGGTTCTTCACCTATACATGAGGCAAGGGTACTTAAACCAACCGGACCTCCATCGAATTTCTGTATTATGGTAAGCATTATTTTCCTATCCATTTCATCAAAACCTTTGTCATCTACATCCAACATATTAAGTGCCTTATCTGCAATATCTTTTGTTATTATACCGTCTGCCTTTACTTGAGCATAATCCCTTACTCGTCGTAAAAGTCTGTTGGCTATTCTTGGCGTACCACGAGATCTGCTTGCAAGTTCTGTGGCTCCATCTTTTTTTATCTCTACACCAAGGATACCTGCAGATCTTATTATTATCTTAGAAAGACTTGCTACGTCGTAATAATCAAGCCTGTGAGAAAAACCAAATCTATCTCTTAAAGGGGCCGCTATTAACCCTGCACGAGTCGTAGCTCCTATAAGAGTAAATTTTGGAAGTGGTATCTTTATTGCCTTGGCACCTGGACCCTGACCAATTATCACATTAAGCTCAAAATCTTCCATCGCAGGATATAGTGTTTCTTCAACTGTTTTATTAAGCCTGTGTATCTCGTCTATAAAAAGCACATCCCTATCGCCAAGGCTGGTTAGTATTGCCGCAAGATCTCCTGCTTTTTCTAAGGCTGGACCAGAAGTAACCCTAATAACGCAATTAAGTTCGTTAGAAATAACGTTCGCTAAAGATGTTTTTCCAAGTCCCGGTGGTCCATGAAAAAGACAATGATCCAGCGCTTCTCCTCTATCCTTAGCGGCTTTTATGAATACAGAAAGTTTTTCTTTAAGGTTTTCCTGACCAATGAATTCATCTAAAAGTTTAGGACGTAGAGTTTGTTCAAACTGTACATCCTCTTGATCCATCAAAGGGTCTAGTGTGTGATCTATCTCTGTGTTCACGCCATGCTCCTAAGTGTTTCTCTTAATATTTCCTCTACCTTTCTTCCATTGTTAATATCATCCATCCTGGGCCTTAATGCGTCAACAGCCTCATTTCTTTTATAACCAAAACCAACCAAAGCTTCTATGAGTTCGTCGTAAGTTGAACGTTTTTCACCTGCAAAGCTAACTGTTTGTGAAGTATCAGGAACGCCTATTTTATCTCGTAGTTCTATAATAACCCTTTCTGCTGTCTTTTTGCCTATACCGGGGACTTTAGATAAAAGACCAGCATCTTT
>JAKIZQ010000176.1 GCA_022707945.1 Bdellovibrionales bacterium | reverse complement strand
GAGGCATCCTGAACGGTATAACTAGGGATTCTGTTATTACAGCAGCAAAAGATTTAGGTATAACAGTAGAGGAAAAAAGAATTTCAATTGACGAAATAACCACGGGTGTAAACTCTGGAAAAATAACAGAATGTTTTGGTAGTGGTACTGCTTGTGTAATAACACCAGTAGGCCAACTTGGATATAAAGGCAAGGAGTACGTAATGAATAACTCCAAAACAGGCCCTATAACACAAAAGATATACGACAGTATAACCGGTATACAGTATGGCAAAATAAAAGATAAATTTGGCTGGATAAAAAAGATAACCCCAAGGTGATCTTTTTACATATTTTTTATTCTAATAGTTGTAAAACCTGTTGGTTCTTTATGCAAAGTCCACTTGGACCACAAACAGCTTCTTTAGGACAGTCTGTGTCTACCTTACATGGGATCTTTTGGCATGACACTGTCGTAGAAGCAGCTGCTTGGCTTATTACACAGATCTCGTCTGCCCTACATTTGCCACTACAAGGGTCTACAACTATCACTGGGTCACAAGTGTTTGTTCTTAAATTATAAGTTGTGCCAGCAGGGCAAGCACAAGTTCCAGCTTTTAAGTTATATACAAAAGGAGCAGGACAATCACAAGTTTTTGTCTTTTCGTTGTAGACTAAAGGAGCTACGCACTTTTTTTCCTCTTCTTCACAAGATATAGTGAAAGTTGTTATCTTACCGCTCTTACAATCAGCGTATAGCTCAGACAAACCCTCTAGGTCTATGTCTAACTTGCAGGAACTTATTGTTTGTGCACAAAGAAAAAGCGCACTTAAAAAATCATTCGTTTGTATTTCTTCTGTACCAGGTATTTTGCAATCTGTGTTATTAAAAATATCAAAAACTTTACAAAGTTCTTGCGGCTTTTCTGTTATCTCTATGTCTGTGTCTACTCTTGCTTTTTCTAGGTTGAGTTTAGATATAGACGAGGTTTCTTCTTTTTTCATATTTTTTATGATTTCTGGGCAGATTTCTATGAATGCCAAGTTGGTTCTTAGTTGGCATCCTTCTTTTTGATTTATTTTTAAAGCATCACAGTAACCCATATTGCAATCCATGCCAGAGCAACTTGTTACAAGTGGGTTTGAAGATTTGTCTTCTTTTTCCGCTACACCGTAGTAACTACCTGTACAGGATGCTATTAGTAGTAATACAAAACTTAATCCTAAAATTTTCTTCATTATACGTACCTCCTACCAAGAAACCATAATTGAATTATACCATGTTTTTTAATTTAAATCAATTAAAAAACATCTTTTATTATAAATTTACGTAAAAAACATAGACCACTTGTAGCTAATACTATAAAATTATTGATACTTATGAATAAATTTAACTTCTATACTGTTTTTTTTGTGATTTTAAGTATTGTTATTTCTAACAATATAGATGCAGCAAAACAAGCATTAAAAGAAGAAGATCCACCTGTTGCTGTAGTAATAAAAACACCTCCGGGCATGGTAAAAAAACGCCCAAAAGTTGTAAAAAAACCAATGGTTTGTCCAAAGTGTGAAGAATGCCAAAAATGCCAAGAATGCCCAACGTGTCAAGTGTGTCCAGAGTGCCAACCCGTGTGTCAGGATTCTTGTTGCCCAGTGGTAGAGGAATGTGCACTAACAGTTCCAGAAGCACTATCTTACAAAGATGATTTTAATCTTTTCTTTGCTTTAGCTATTAATAAACAAAGATCAGTTGGACTTAATTCTGCTGGTCTTGAGAGTTGGTTAACATCTCCTTTTTCTCTTGGTTTTATGATTGGTGCGGACTACTATTTTACAGAGCATTTTTCTGTGTACACCAATTATAGTTTTACTAAAATGGGTTTTGATGACACGCAACCGGGCATAATACTTTTACAGGATGAGAATACAGCTTCTAAATTAATGTTCGGAGCTCGCTATAGATTCTCTGAATATTTTACGGCTGATGCACATCTTGGTGTAAAGCAGGATTTCACTCTTTATTCAGATGTTATCCCCTATGCTATAGCCGATA
>JAKIZQ010000175.1 GCA_022707945.1 Bdellovibrionales bacterium | reverse complement strand
GTAAAGCTGGCAAAGGTGCATTAATAGGGCTTTGTGTTGTTTGTTTATCCCATATAATAGTAAGAGCTGGCTTGCCCTCACTTAGTATTTCTACCTCGTTTTCTATTGCTACTATACCGGCTAACAACGCAGAAGTATCACAGTCCAAAGGCTCAAAGTATTTCCCTGCGTCTGCTCCTGTGAACTCAATAGTCATAATCTTATTTGAAACTATGATAACAGTTACTTCTGTTATGCCTGTTATTGCTTGAATAGCTGTTTTAATGGCACTAGCAGTAGCATTCCAAGCTATTGCACTGCTTAAAACACCCTTATATCCTATCTTAAATGTACCGCTTAACGCTGGTTCTGAAAAAACTATTCTCTGTTTTGCATTGGTAGCCGTACCTATACAAGCATTTACGAAGTCATAAATAGCTTTTTCTTTTCTTGGGTCTAATCTAAACATCAGCTATTCTCCAATACACCACGACATTTCCAATGGGATAGGCTTCCAAATACGCTCCAATTACCCCTATCTTTTATAACAAAAACTTTACCGTCAGACCTTGTAATCTTATCATCTATAAGAAGTTCGTCCTGACAATATATTTTATAATTTTCTCTTTTTCTGTCTGCTTCTGGTACCTGTATTGTTTCCTCAAGGCTCAAAGGCTGGCAACTTATATTTGTTGTAAAAGTAGATTGAGAGCCTTGTTGATATATTCCATTAACATAACTACCAACTGCTGTCCTAGTAACTGTGACTATTTCATTAAGAAGGTTCATTTCGTTACCACCCTATATGTTATGCTTTGTCTTAAACGACCAGTATCTATAAGAGGTTTGCTTGAACCTTTGCCGTTATATTTTCTATATCTTGCGTCAATAGTCTTTTGTGATAATTTTTCAAAAGGACCTGTAACTATTTTCTTTTGTACTAAACCTGTGAACCAAACGCCTATCTTATCTAAAAACTTCTTAACATCAGCACCTTTAAGCAATAGCTCTGGTACTCTTTGTGAGAATAAAGCTGTTACTTCGTCCTTATGCTCTTGTAAGGTAGCTCTTAGATAAGACCTCTCAGGTATGTTTTTCTGTGGAGAACCAAACTCGTGAGTAGCACCTATTATAACTAATTCAGGTGCCGTTATACTTTTTTCTTTACTAGACTTAGCGGTTTCTTTAACCTTACCCTCTCCAAATAAACCAACATCAACCGAGTTTTGTCCTCTGTTTAGTTTTGACAAAGTTTGTTTTAGTCTATTATAACCTTTATCAACTTCTTTTATGCTGGCTGTAACTTTCATTCCTCACCAACTATAAAAGAAACAAGATTTTCCTTTCTAAGCTGTTCAAACATCTGTCCATATTGTGTTGAGTCAAAAGAACTACTAGTTTGAGAGTTGCCACTTGCATAGGTAACTTCTACATCACCAACTTTTTCTTTTGTTATAGCACCGGAAGGCGTACCTCCTGTGGAACTATTCTTTGCAAGTGTAAGCATATGACAAGCAAGGTATCTTTGTGCTAGTTCGGTATCTTCTCCAAAACTAGCACTTGATACCCTTTTTATAACATCAGACAATACCATATTAGCTTTTGTTGTATTAGCCGTTATATATGCGTCTAATTCAGGAGCAAAGTCTTTAATATTTTGTATTGTCGTATTTGCCATTATTTGTTTGCCTTCTGTTCTAAGACGGTTATTGCTTCAATAGCTCCGTCTATTATTTTTATTACATTAGCTCTAGGCTGTGTTTGTTTCTTTTCCTGAGCTTTATACTTTTCAAGGTCTGATTTTTCAAAAGTATTTTCAACTAAAGTTTTTATATCGTTATATTCCATAACAGATATATCATACTTACCTTCATCTAGTTTTGCCTGAGCTTTCTTTTTTTCTTCTTCTGTAAGGTCTTCCGAGGCTTTTGGTGTAAATACTTTAAGTATGTCTGACATAATTTTAAGTCTTTTGCTGTTCTCTTTTTTAACAAGTTCCCATACTTTAAGACCAACTTCGTTAAGACCGGGCTTAAAATCCAAAAATCTAACAACCTTATTCTCGTCATGATAA
>JAKIZQ010000174.1 GCA_022707945.1 Bdellovibrionales bacterium | reverse complement strand
CGTAATGCTTGGTCTTAATTTTAGGCTTGATACACTACAAGCTGGGATCATGCTGGCAAAGTTCAAACATTTTGAGGATGAATGTATAAAGAGAAAAGAAATTGGAGCCAAATACACAGAAAAATTTAAAGGTTCAGAAGTTATAGCTCCGTATCTTGCTCCTTATACAGATAGATGTGTTTATGCACAATACTCTATAAGGGTTAAAAACAGAGAATCTGTAATAAAAAAACTAACAGAAAAAGGAATTCCAACAGCGGTGCATTATCCTATCCCCTTGCATATGCAACCTGGGTATCAATCTTTTGGATACAAAGTTGGAGATTTCCCAATAAGTGAAACAGTTTCCAAAGAAATAATGAGCTTACCTATGCATCCATTCTTGACCGATGAAGAAATGAACACAGTAACAACGGCGGTAAAGGAGTCATTATGAAACTTAGGGAGACGATATCTCTTGCTCACCAAACCCTTTTAGAGGCTGGCATAGACCACGCTCTAATAGGTGGGATAGCTCTTGCTACCCTTGGCTTAAACAGGGCAACTGCAGACGTTGATTTGTTAATAGACGGAGCCAACAGGGATCTCGCAATTGAAGTATTACAAAAGAAAGGCTTTAACCTGACTTTTTCTACCAAAGAAGTTTTGCATTTTGATAATGCTGGCTATCTTGATATTTTACTCGCCAACAGACCCATGAGTAAGGCGATGCTTGATAACGCCTTGCTTATAAAAGGAGCTAAGCTAGATATTAAATGTGTTAAGCCAGAGGATATAATTGGTCTTAAAATACAGGCTTATACTAATGATAGGTCTAGGGAACTTCAAGACAAGGCAGACATAAAGGCATTGTTTGAGCTTCACAGCAATATGGATATCAATAAAGTTAAAGAATATGCAGAAATGTTTGGTGAGTGGAATTCTATAAAACCACTTATAGGTAAGTAAAAATGAATTATAGAAAAATGACTTTTGAACAGTATTTAGATTTTTTGGACGAGTATTGGGAACTTTTTGGCCCCATACCAGTACCAAAGTTAAAAATTGAATATAAAAATATTTTACTCTAAACGGGAGGCTTTGTAATGTCAGAGGTAAAAACATTTAACTCTATAGATGGCGGTACTTATACAGTACATGAATCATCTTATGTGGACGAGGGAGCACAAGTTGGTTCTGGCACAAGGATATGGCACTTTTCACACTTAATGAAGAATGCAAAAGTGGGAAAAAACTGTGCAATAGGTCAGAACGTTAATATAGGTAGCAGAGCAGTGCTTGGCAATAATGTAAAAGTACAAAACAATGTTTCTATATATGATGATGTAATTATAGAGGACGATGTGTTCTGTGGACCTTCTTGTGTTTTTACTAACGTTATTAATCCACGTTCTTTTATAGAAAGAAAGCATGAGTATAAAAAAACCTTGATAAAAAAAGGCGCAAGTATTGGTGCGAACGCAACAATAGTTTGTGGCGTTACATTGGGAGAATATTGTTTTGTTGGAGCAGGGGCAGTGGTTACAAAAGATGTTCCAGCATATGCCTTGGTGCACGGTACTCCTGCTAAAATAAAAGGCTATATGTGTAAGTGTGGCAACAAATTGGACGATAATAAAACCTGTACGGTTTGTAAGGAGAAAATCAATATATGATGAAGGGCGCAATAATAGGTTGTGGCAGAATAAGTTATAAACACGTAGAAGCTTTTCAAAAGAATGCTTCACTAGTAGAGCTTATTGCTGTTTGTGACATAGATGAAAAAAAAGCCATAGAAAAGAGTGGTGGAACTGCAAAAGTTTACACCGACTACAAAAAACTGTTAGCAGAAGTAAAACCTGAATTTGTTACAATTGCTACTTGGTCTGGTAATCATGCACAAATTGCTGTTGATTGTTTAAAAGCAGGGGCTCATGTGTTGGTAGAAAAGCCAATGGCCCTTTCAACTAAAGATGCAGATGCGATGATAAACACAGCAAAAGAATGTAATAAAAAAATAGCTGTATGTTTTCAAAATCGTTTTAACACTCCAGTGCAAAAAACATATGAAGCATTAAAAAAAGGTCGTTTTG
>JAKIZQ010000173.1 GCA_022707945.1 Bdellovibrionales bacterium | reverse complement strand
AAGAACAAGGGAGGGTCTTCTAACAATGAACAGATCAGAACTTATCTTAAAATTCTCTGAGTTTGCAAATATACCTAAAAAGAAAGCAGAAACCATTGTGGATACTGTATTCGGTGAAATGAAGAATGCATTAGACGGTGGAGACAGAATAGAACTTCGTGGATTTGGTTCTTTCGTTAATAAGGAATATGGTTCTTATACTGGAAGAAATCCAAAAACAGGCGAATCAATAACAGTTCCTCCAAAAAGATTGCCTTTCTTTAAGGTAGGAAAAGAACTTAAAGAAGAATTAGAGCCTGTAAAGAACAGCTAATTTATAATCCTAGTTTTTTAAAAGGCCATCTGGACTTTATTTTTTCCTGCTCACTTATTATTACCGCTATTATCATTATGCTTCCACCGATGAGGAGTCTTTTCCAATCAGCAGATTCTTGAAATATAAAAATAGAGCAGAGTACAGCGAGTGGTATCTTTGCATTGTTCATGGCCGCCAGGCTAGACACCTTTGCTTTAACTGCCCCTAGGTTCCATAAAAAGAACCCAACTCCAGAAGCTATTACTCCAAGGTATATTAGTGCAGATATTTGTTCTCCTGTAGGATAAAAATTATTCCACCCACCTGATATGAACGAAAGTATTAAGGCTACTCCAGCCCCTCCAGCGTATAGGAATCCAAAAACATCTTGGCTTTGAAGGTCTGAGTATTTATTCATTAGTTTCTTATAATATATCTGGCCTATTGCAAAACATACGTTAGATGCTTGTACCAGTATTACTCCGATCAAGAAAATATTGTCGCTCATTTTTGAATAAACTATGTATCCAGCTCCGAGCACCGCTATTAATGCAGACGTTAGTGCAGGAAGATCTAGTGGCTTTTTGTTTATAAGGTCATTGAGCAGTGTTACGTATATAGGTGTTAGTATTGTGAATAATGCAACCTCGTAAGCTTTTAGGAAGTGGAAAGAGTAAATGTAGGTTGCGTACATAAGACCAAATTGTATGGCTCCTATTAGCAGGAGTTGTCTTCTTACTTTATGGCTCTGATGTTTAGAGCGGATGCTGTTCATCTTTATGAGAGGCAGGAAGATCAAAAGGGATATAGCTAGTCTTATGAAAGACACTATGTTCGGGTCTATAGAAGTTAGGTTGGTCTTTATTAATCCAAAAGAAAAAGCCCATATTAAAGATGCAATTAAAAGATAAAGCATTCTGTTCTCCTCCTGTCTTTTTTATGTTATTAAATCATAAAAAAGTAAAAGGAGACACAAACAATATGAAGGCATTAGTAAAAAAATATCCAAAAAAAGGTATTTGGATGGAAGATATACCGAAACCATCCATAAAAGAAAATGATGTTCTTATAAAGATACGTAAGACGGCTATTTGTGGTACTGACGTACATATATATAACTGGGACGAGTGGTCACAAAAAACAATCCCTGTTCCAATGCAAGTAGGGCACGAATTTGTTGGTGAAATAGCAGAGCTTGGATCAGCTGTTACTGGATTAAAAATAGGTCAAAGAGTTTCTGGAGAAGGGCATGTTGTTTGTGGACATTGCAGGAACTGTAGAGCAGGAAAGAGACATCTTTGTATAAACACAAAGGGTATTGGTGTTAATATACCCGGTGCTTTTGCAGAATATCTTGTTATGCCGGCAGTCAACGTTTTCCCATTGCCTAATGAAATCTCAGACGATGAGGCGGCTATTTTTGATCCATTTGGTAATGCAGTTCACACAGCTTTATCTTATGATCTTATAGGAGAGGATGTTCTTATAACTGGTGCAGGTCCTATAGGTATAATGGCTGGTGCTGTTGCAAAACACGTTGGCGCAAGGAAAGTTGTAATTACAGATATGAATGAATATAGGTTAGACCTTGCAAAAAAGATTGGCATAGAACATTGTGTTAATGTTAAGAATGAAAAATTAAAAGAGGTGATGAAGAGAATAGGAATGACAGAGGGTTTTGATATAGGTCTTGAGATGTCTGGAAGCATACATGCTTTTAACGATATGATAGACACTGTAAGGATGGGAGCAAAAATAGCGTTGTTGGGAATACTCCCAAGTGGTTCAGGTATAGAGTGGGATAAGGTCATCTTTAA
>JAKIZQ010000172.1 GCA_022707945.1 Bdellovibrionales bacterium | reverse complement strand
TGCAGGAAAAAGGATTCCCTTCGTTGATAAGATAACAATACACTTTGTAAAAAGTGATATAGATCGTAAGAAACTTTTTGATTCTGGTTCTATAGATATTTATACCCCAGAAGAAGATTATTTTTACGAGTACTTTTCACAGAATTCTGAATTAACGGATAAGTATAAAAAGAAAGGAGTTAAGTCTTATATAGATAGTAATGTTGAGTTTACAGGTATTATGTTTAACTTTAACAATCCTCTGATAGGCAAAAATCAAAATCTTAGAAAAGCTTTAGCACTTGCTTACGACAACGATAAAAGTATAAGTGTAAATTATTATATGTCACCCGTACTTGCTCACTGGGTTATACCTCCGCACATATATGGGTATGAACCTTCTTATAATAATCCTTATTCAGTATACGACATGAAAAAAGCAGCTACTTTTTTGAAAAGCGCAGGATATCCTTTAGGCAATAATTTACCTGAACTTGTCCTTTTATTGAAAGATACACCAGCTTTAAGAAGGATAGGCAAATTTTATTCAGATTCAGTGTCTGAACTTGGCATAAAGATACGCTTGGAGTACGAGGATTCACAGGAAAAGATATATGCTAGATTGAGTGAAACAAGTAATCCTGTTCATTTATTCTTTGTATCTGAATGGAGTAATTTTAGTGTTCCAGATGAGATGCTAAGACTCTTTTATAAGGGTAAATTAAAATATAAGACTAATTATTCTGGTTATTACAATAAAGAATATGAAAAGCTTTTTGAAAAGGTCGTAAAAATGGACAACGGACCTCAAAAGATGAAAGTATTGAATAGCATGAGGGATATGGTTGTTAGTGATTGTGTTTTTATTCCCCTTTCATTTACAGTCCTTTACAGGCTCTATCATGAGTATGTCCATAATTATAAGCCACATCTTTTATATTTTGATAGATACAAATATATTCGTGTGGACATGAACGAAAAGAGAAGGTACCTTAAGCGGAAATAAAAGGAGGTCTTTGTATGTTTAAAAAAATACTTTTAGTTCTTGTTCTTGCATCTTTTTGTGGTTTTTCTTATGCAGATGAAAGGGAAGACTGGGATTCAGAGATGGGTTTGGTAATAGGACCTATATTTAATATAAAGAACTCAGCAGGTCAATTTGCCGTTGGTCTTGTCGGTGGTGGGAAATATCTGAAATATGGAATTAATTATTCTCACTTTAGTACCTCGGTGAACAATGTTAGTGCTGGTGTTAATTCATTCAAACCCTATTTTTTAATAGAGATACCTTTTAGTTTTGATATTGCTTCAAAAAGCCAGTTGATAATCGGACCTATGATAGATTTTGGTCCATCTTTTTCTTTTGCCAGTGGATATAAACAGATCGATGTTATGCAACTTGGATATGGGCTTTTTGTTAAATATTATTTTACTAATACTTTCGGTCTAGGGATGACACCATTCCATATGACGAATAGTTTTGCTACTTATACGACTGGCGGCGGCGGTTTTGTTAAACAGTCACGCATGACATATGACCTTTTATTCTCAATATTGTTTAGATGGTAAGTTTTTTTTGGAGTACTTTAACTACTTAATAGATTATTTTTCCAGTAACCCTTACCTTGTTGTGTTGTTGGGTTTTGTACTGATATTGTTTTTTGTTCCTTTATCAGAGGAGCTTATATTATTTGTAGGTGGTTATTTATCCAGAGATGCTGGTGGAGCAATGTGGTTACCGACCCTAACTGCAGGTATCATAGGCGTTGTGATGACAGACTATTGGTACTATATCTTGGCGAGAATATACGGTAAAAAACTTGCTAAATTAAGGATAATAAGACGTATTTTTCCAGATACAAAAAGAAGAAAAGCTCTAAAATTTATTCGTAAATATGGTGCCAAAGGGGCCTTCATCGTTAGGTTCATTCCGGGTGGGATAAGAAACCTTGTTTTTGTTGCATGTGGGATATCTCATATGACACAGCAAAAATTTTTAACAGCTGTAATAAGTGGTGCGCTAATATCGTCTCATATAGCTTTTTGGGCGGGCTATTTTTTCTCTGAGCATCTCCCTCCTATAGAGGCTGTTATAGAGGTTGTCCAAAAGGAATCAACTCTGATCCTTGTCGGCGTGGC
>JAKIZQ010000171.1 GCA_022707945.1 Bdellovibrionales bacterium | reverse complement strand
GATGCCAATAGAGTTATAGATGCTATTAATTCTGTATATAATATCCCAACAATAAAAAATGACAAAAAATATAAAGTAGAAGTAAAACCAGAGCCTGTTTATAGTGTCGATGAGCTGCTTAAGGGTAAATAATTCTTTATTGCAAACTTCCACGACAATGGAAGTTTTTATTTATAAACTAAAGTAGATAAGAGTAGAGGTTAAAATGAAAAATATTAAAGCAGGAGGCAGAAAGAAAGGAACTCCTAACAAAAGGACTAGGGACGTGACCTTCCCCCTTTTTCCGTCCAGGGCAAGTTAAATTCAAGCTACATTTAGCACAGTCCCCTGTATCTTGCCAACAAATTCTTTTGGCGTAAGATTTCCCAGCGAGCTGTGCGGTCTCGATTCATTGTATTCATTCCTCCATTCCTCGACTATTTTTCTTGCGTGTTCAAGTGATAAGAACCAGTTTGTTTCCAAGCATTCGTCCCTAAGCTTTCCATTGAAAGATTCTATAAATGGATTATCAGTAGGCTTTCCTGGCCTAGAGAAAGAAAGTTTTACGCCATTTTGATATGCCCACTTATCTAACGCTATACAAATAAACTCGGGACCATTATCCACCATAATAAGACGTGGAAGTCCTTCCATGTATTTTAATCGTTCAAGGAATTGTATTACCTTATATCCTGTTAGACTTGTATCGACCTCTATTGCATGGCACTCTCGGGTAAAAATATCTTCGAGAGTAAAGAGCCTCAGCTTCTTTCCGTCGTAAGTTCTGTCTGACATAAAATCCATAGATAAAACATCCAGTCTCTCTGTAGCTGTGGGCGCTGGTAGTCTTACTTCACTTCTATATTTACGTTTTTTCTTCTTCCTAAGACTCAGGCCAAGACTTTTATATATTCTCTCTGTCCTCTTGTGGTTAACCTTAAAGCCTTCTCGTAGAAGCATTACGTGTATGCGTGGAGCGCCATATCGAATGCGTTTCTCTGACCAGTATTTTATTCTCTCGGTCACTTCTGTATTCTTATCTGGCTTTTTCTTGTAACGAACCGTAGAACGCGGAATATTAAGAATCCTACAAACGCGACGCTCAGTAACGTTGTATGTTGTTACAACGCACTTTGTCGCGTCCCGCTTCTTTGCAGGATCTACCAGTTTTTTGAGTTAACATCTTTCAGTATTTGTATATCCAGCGCTTGGTCAGCTACAAGCCTTTTAAGACGACGATTTTCTTCCTGCAATGCTCGAAGCTCCCGTATATCATTCTTTGTCATGCCTCCATACTTTGCTTTCCAACTGCATATCGTCGCTCCTGATACGCCTATCTCCCTACTTAAATCCTTTCCCTTTTCCCCTCGCTCCAACCGCTGTAATACCCCTACAATTTGCTCCTCACTAAATCTCTTTCTCTGCATACTGTTAAGCCTCCTTTTGCCGTTTTGGCATATCTAAACTTAACTTGCAACTGGATCAACTTTTGGGGGGAAGGTCAGAGACGAAAGAAAAAAAACCATAATCAATTAAACTTATTCTAGCAAAGAATCAATGTTTATCAAAAAAATGAATAACATTAAATTTTCCCTCTTTTTTCTATCAAACTGTTAGAAAAATCATGACTATTTGTATATGCTAAGAAATGTGTTTCATTATCAACTTTTTTAAATAATAGTCTCTTTTTACCGCTTGCTCCTATGCCACTTTTATGCCATGGGACGACATCACATCTATATATTTTTTTAAATCCAGGCTGAACATGCCAATCAATACTGTTTTTATGACGAGCAGAATTGTCTCCAGTAGGTGGAAATACTGTGGCTCTAAAAATACTAGAGACAACATCTTTTAGATCCTGTCTGTTCAGATCCTTGATTTCATTTAATAAAGAATCATGATATTTTACGCCTCTAAATTTAACTAATTCATCCTGAGGGACCCCGTGAAGCATTGCTGTAAATACTGATAATACATTTATATCTTTATCAGTATCAATTAGTTTGTTTCTATTTAGATAGCATAGATAATCTTCATAAAAATTAGATATTATTTCATCATAGCCATGATCTTCTTGTTTAAGCAAAGCAGTATTAACAGTAATTTCTGGATTACAAAAACGTTCAGGTAAACAATCTGCACACTTTATTTTCTTCAATTC
>JAKIZQ010000170.1 GCA_022707945.1 Bdellovibrionales bacterium | reverse complement strand
GTCCTTCCAGAAAAAACTATTCTCTCATAGACTTCATCAGCTATCACGACCACCCCTTTGTCCTTACACCAAGTTGACAGCCTCAATAACTCTTCTTTATTATAAAGAACACCAGTCGGGTTGGACGGGTTATTAAGTATAAGTGCTACAGTTTTTGAAGTAGTATATTTTTCAAGATCAGAGATTGTTATCTTATATCTATTCTTTTCGTTAGTAGGAATAAACACAGGAACTCCACGAGCAAGTTTTACCATATCTGGATAACTTACCCAATAAGGAGAAGGGATCAATACTTCTTGTCCAGCGTCTAAAAGAACATCAAGGGCTGTTGATATAGCTTGTTTCGCACCACAAGTAACAATAATCTGGGATGGATCATAATTAAGTCCATTATCCCTCTTAAGTTTCATGCAAACAGCTTCTCTAAAAGCCTTAACACCCTCTGTTTCTGAATATCTTGTAAGGTTCTTGTCCAAAGCAGTTGTTACAGCATCTTTTATTGGCTTAGGAGTATCAAAGTCTGGTTCTCCAACAACTAAACTTATTATTTTCTTACCCTGTGCTTTAAGTTGAATAACCTTTTGATTAACGGCCATCGTAGGAGAAGGGGTAATACTTTCTAACCATTTTGCGGTTTTCATAACAAAACACCTCTTATATTTTTTTATTATTTTCTGAATTTTTCCTTCAGTTTCAATTCTACTGCAGAAGGAACAAAAGATGATATGTCCCCGCCGTTCTTTGCTATATCCTTTATTGCGGAAGAGCTTATATAAAAATATTTTCCTCTTGTGGCAAAGAATATTGTCTCAACGTCTGCGTCTAGTCTTCTGTTCATTGTAGCAAGTTGGAACTCATAATCAAAGTCACTCACGGCCCTCAAGCCCCTTATAATAGCACTTGCCTTAACTTTTTTAGCATAATCAACTACTAGTCCTTTAAAAGAAGTCACTACAACATTCTTTTCTGAATTAGTAGCCTCTTTGATCATGTTAACTCTTTCTTCGACAGTGAACAAGGTACTCTTGTCAGCATTCTCAGCTACTATGACATGAAGCACAGAAAAAAACGGCAAAGCCCTTTTTAATATATCTATATGTCCATTAGTTAATGGGTCAAAAGAACCTGGATATACAGCTATTGGTTTCATTTATTCTTAAAAACCTCCGACGCCATGTAAGAACTCCTTACATACACCCCAGAGAACACATAGTCAAAGCCTAAGTTCTCGCCAAAGGTCTTTAACTCTTGGAATTCAGCATCGCTGTAGTACTTAGCTACTGGTTGCGCCATATTAGGATTAAAATATTGTCCTATGGTAAGTATTTTTACGCCTGCTTTAAAAAGGTCTTTTATCGTGGAATGAATAGAGTCAAGATCTTCTCCAAGACCGAGCATAAGACCAGACTTAACCAACATTCCTTTAGAACTCGCATAATTCAGAACTTCTAAAGACCTTTCATAATCAGCCATAGGACGAATCATCTTAGATAAACCCTTAACAGTTTCTATATTATGATTAAAAACATCAGGTCTTGCTAAGAACACTTTATCCAAAGCACTCTTGTTACCTTTAAGGTCTGGCGTTAAAACTTCTATCTTTGAATCAGGCAAAAGTTTTCTTACAGCCCCTATAGTTAAAGCAAAATGCTCTGCCCCACCATCATCAAGATCATCTCTTGTAACAGAGGTTATCACCACATAAGAGAGCTGCATTTTTTTTGCTATATCCGCAACATTCTTTGGCTCATTCACATCCAAAGGCAAGGGTTTACCATGCTTAACATTACAGAATTTACAATTACGAGTACAAACATCGCCCATTATCATGAATGTTGCCGTATGTTTTTTAAAGCATTCATTTATATTAGGACATCTTGCTTCTTCACAAACAGTATGTAACCCACTTGATCTTAGGTCTTTCTTTAACCCATGTAATTCTGATAGCCTTATTTTTCTTTTAAACATTTTGGTGTTCTGCCTTAAAAGATATCTTATATAGGTTCATGTTGTCTTTTCTTTCGAAATCAATGCTCCCATTGTGTGACTTCAAAATTCTTTTAGCAACAAAAAGTGCAAGACTTTTAAATTCACCCCCACCAGAGAGCACATTAAGGTCTAGGGCTATACCATTGTCGCTGATCAACACATCTAGTTTTTCATTTTTATAGTT
>JAKIZQ010000016.1 GCA_022707945.1 Bdellovibrionales bacterium | reverse complement strand
TTTATCCCTGCCACGAACACTTACTATGGTTCCTTTATCAATGAAAACATCTGCCACGCCTACCGCTTGGTCCAAGAGTCCACCGGGGTTATTTCTTAGGTCCAAGAGCACACCTTTAAATTTACTATTCTTTGTTTGTTTCTCCATTTTACTAACGGCTTTTTTAAGGTCAGAAACGGTATTTTCGTTAAAAGTAGCTATCCTTATGTATGCAAAATCGTCTGGCAACAATACTGATTTAACAGATACGATTTTTATGATCTTTCTTGTTATAGTAAAATCTAATGGTTTTTGTACATTATCTCTTGCGACAGTTATTTTTACCTTTGTGCCTGGGGCTCCTCTCATCTTGGATACAGCGGTCTGAAGGTCCATGTCAGTGGTAGCTTCATCGTTTATTTTTATGATCTTATCCATGGATTTTAGTCCAGAATTCCATGCAGGAGTGTCCTCTATTGGTGTTATTACTGTTATGAAATTATCTCTTTTTGTTATTTCTATACCTACACCGCCAAACTCCCCTGTGGTGCTTTCTTTCATTTCCTTAAAATCTTTTGGATCAAGGAATGCAGAATGAGGGTCTAATTCTTGTAGCATTCCCTTTATTCCGCCATATATAAGCTTTTTAACATCAACGTCCTCTACATAGGTGTTTTCTAGAATGTGAAGAACCTTGGTGAACAAAGAAAGGTTCTCATATTTATCAGCAGGTTTTGCTTCTACGGACGACGTTATGTATGTTCCTGCTACAAAGCCTCCTACTATAGCGATGAATGTCATTATTCCTAATGTTATTTTTAGACCTCTAGTCATGAAGAACCTCCAAGATATAACTTAACCCCTATATTATTTGGGGCTTGCTAGCATAGCAATATCTTTTTTAATATCTTGTTAGGATAATGACAATATGCTAATTCTATTACTACATATTAACAAATGGAGGAGAGGGGCATGCTTAATGTTCTAAGAAAAAATTCACAGCACTGGTTGGTAATGGCTATTATCGTTGTGGTTATAGTTGGACTGGCTTTCTTTTTTGGATATTCCTCAAGAGACACAGCTTCTGGTCAAACTTGGGCGGCCAAGGTTGACGGTCAGACCATAAAGATGGGAGAGTTCCTTACAAGATATAGGAATATAGTAGAGCGTTATAGACAACAATTTGGGGCTTCTTTTGACGAAAAGATGTTAGAAGCGTTTAATTTAAGAGGACGCATACTTCAGGAAATGGTCTACGACGTAATTATTGCAAAAGAAGCGGCAAAGAATGATTTTTTTATATCTGATGAAGAATTAAGAGAAACCATAGCTTCTGTTCCATATTTCCAGAAAGACGGCAAATTCAATCTTGAGTATTACAAAAGCATCCTTAATTACAACAGGACCAGTCCTCAAGAGTTTGAAAAGGCACAGAACGATGAGCTAATAAAAAGAAAATTGCACGATTTCATTTCTGCTTCTGCAAAGGCAAGTGATGAAGAAGTTGTAGCACAGCATAAAATAGATAATGATAAGAGATCTATTTCTTTCTTTAAATTAGAACTACCTTCTAACAACAAAGTAGAAGTTAGCGATAAGGAAGTAAAAGAGTTTTTGGATTCTTCTTATGGTAAAAAACAAGCAGAGTCATATTATACCGCTAACAATGATAGTTTTAAGAATGGGGACAAGGTAATAACTTTTGAAGAGGCAAAGGACAATATAGCAAAAGACCTTTTACTTAAGCAAAAAAAGCAAGACATGGTGGAAAAACTAACTGCTGAAGCATTAAAAATGAATGACATATCAAAGGCCGCTAGCGTCTTTAAACAAAAGATTGCTGATAGTGGACAATTTTCTAGGAACTCGGGTTCTTTACCTTCTTTTACAGGATCCAATGCCAATGATGTTATTTGGTCCTTTGGTCTTAGTAAGGGTAAACTTTATTCAAGACAAATAGCAGGTGTTGATTACGTTGTTGCTTTAAACAAGGAGTATACAGATAACTTTAACGTTAATAGTAAGGATTTTAATAGCTACAAGGACGAGTATATCTCTAAACGTGGTAATCAGGAGTATGCTTTTTATTTACAAGAACTAAACAAGGAGTGGTTAAAGAAAGTAAAATACTCTCCAGCATTATCAGCAAGCTTTAACAAACAAGATTGAACATGAGAATATTTCTTTTATCTTTGATCTTTTCTTCTTTTGTTTTTTGTGTTCACGCACAAAAAAAAGCAATAGTTTGTTCTGGAGATAAAGACATCGTATCTATGTGGGAGCTGGATCCTCATGAGGATGTACCCATACATTTAGACGACATAAGAAGGCAAATATACGATACGTTATATGAAATGGACGTAACCGGTGAACCAAGAGAATCTCTACTTGAACAATGTTTGGTGGATTCATATTCAGAAGACGTTACATCTAATGCAGAGATGCAAATAAATTGTAAGTTAAGACCCAATGTGTTTTTTCACGACGGTAATCCTTTAACTACAGAAGACATTATCTTTTCTATACGTAGAATAAAGAGCTCTAGGACTCTTTCATCCACTCTGGATATGATAAAAGATGTACGTATATCGGGCCAAAATCAAATTAAGTTTATAATAAAGTATGGTGTGGCTGGTATAGATAGTCCTAACAAATGGCTTTTTGAGCGCTTTAAAAGAATATTGGCAAGAACCTCATACATAGTTAGGCAAAAATATATGGAAGATGCAGGCTCTTGGGCCATAGAGTATCCTGTTGGCACTGGCCCTTTCTATTTTAAGGACTGGAAGATATGGGATAAAAAAGACTCTAGATCTCAAATAATGCTATATAAGAACAAATCATATTGGAGAAAACCATATCCTCGTATCGACGAATTATTTTTCAGGTTTATGCCTGCTAAACTTATACACAGGGACATACTTAATGGTAGTCTTGCACTTGCTTATAGGTTGCCATTTGCTGACTATAAAATGCTTAAGGATAAGGATCTTGGCAAAGGTAAATATAAGACTTCTAAGAGGCTGATATATTCTTATCAATATGTTCTTTTTAATCCTGAATCAAAGTATTTTTCTTTCCCAGAGATAAAGAACGCATTTTTGGGAGGAATAGATAAGGCAAGGATATCAAAATTAGTGTTTGATAACAGCGTCATGGTAAATACAGGAAGATCCCTTTATGCAAGTTCTGTGTTTCCTGAAAGGTTCCAAACAAGACCTTATAAACCATTTGATTCAAAGAACACAGTTACAGAATTCCTAAAATCTCTTGGTGCAAAAAAATCAGGTAAGATACCTTTGAATATACTTGTACCTGATCTGCCTGAACAAATTGCTGTAGCACAAGAAATGATGAAACAGTTGTATGCTGCAGGATTTTTATTGAGGATAAAGAAGTTCCCATATTCTAAATATATGTCGATAATAAATAAGGGTGACCTAGAAGGCTATGACCTTTTTATGTATAGTGTAGATGAAAACCCTGTTTTTTCTACGCCACAGAAGATGGCTATTCTTGCTAATGGTGGCATACAACTTTATCAAAGATATGTTCTGTATTCAATGGCAAGACCAGAGAATGGAGGGCTTAAGAATTTTACACCTTCTGTAGAAGGTGCGATGGACCTTAAAAACGCAGAATAAGGAGATAAAGGATGTTTAGATCCGTATTTTTAACCGTTTGTTTGTTGTTCAGTACATATTCTTGGTCCCAAGTTTGCAGTATGGAAGAGGCTAAGGCTCCATGTAATGTAAAAGGGGGTACGTTCTCTGATAAGGAAGTAGAGGAAATATCCAAAATGGATTCTTTGCCAGAGAATAGAATATATAAAACAATATCAGAGAACAAGAATATCTATCTTTACTTTTTCTATGCTTACGACTGTGTTCATTGCAAAAAAGCTCATGAATTTTTGGATGAATTAGAGAATAAATATCCTGAACTCGTAGTTTATCAATATGAAGTTAAAAAGAACCGTGAAAATGCAAAATTCTTTGAGCTTGTAGCAAAGGAATATCTTACTAAACCACAGGGCGTGCCGACCATATTCATCGGCGACAAGTTTTTTGTTGGTTTTTCAAAAGATATTACCTGCGCTTCTGTCATAAAAGAAATAAGGGCTCTTAAAGGAGAAAAAGAAGATTGCCCAACAAATGAAATAAATATACCAATGCTGGGCAACGTTAATGTAAACACTATATCTTTGCCTACTTTCACGCTGTATATGGGTTTTTTAGATGGACTTAATCCTTGTGCTATGTGGGTTCTTGCCTTTTTATTAGGGCTGATGGTTTATGCAGGTAGCAGAAAAAAAATAATATTCCTTGGGACTACTTTTGTCTTGGCTTCTGGTTTTGTATATTTTCTTTTCATGACAGCGTGGGTGAATGTGTTCCTTGTAATAGGTTACTCAAGCACTATAACGATAATACTTGGCGCGGTTGCTGTTCTCATGGGCTTAGTAAATATAAAGGAACTCTTCTTCTTTAAAAAAGGAGTTTCCTTGATGATACCAGAAAGTGTTAAGCCAAAGCTCTATAAGAAATCTAGAAAGGTAATAAATGAGAGTAATAAATTATTGGCCATATTGGGAACAATTACCTTGGCTATATTTGTTAATTTCATAGAGTTGGGTTGTACGGTTGGTTTGCCTGCTATTTATACCAGGATACTTTCTCTTAGGGATAAAAGCAGATTTGATACATACCTATATATAGCTCTTTATAATCTTGTATACATAATGCCTTTGGCGATAATAGTCGCTGTGTTTGCTTACACCATGGGCCATTATAAGTTTAAAGAAAAACATGGTAAGGCATTAAAATTAGTAAGTGGTCTATTGATGTTGGTCCTTGGCTTGCTTTTAATATTCTATCCTAATGTGTTGGTGCGTTAACAATGATACATTTTAAGTCGGTATCAAAGATATATGATAACGATGTCTTTGCACTTAAGGGTATAGAAGCACATATACAGAAAGGCGAGTTCATATTCGTTACTGGGAGTTCTGGTGCTGGAAAGAGCACTCTTCTAAAAATGATCTATGGTGGGCTTAAACCTAGCGACGGCAGTGTCGTTGTGGGTGGTAGTATAGTGGATGAACTATCAAGTTATAGACTAGCTATGTTAAGAAGACAAATGGGCATAGTGTTCCAAGATTTTAAATTGCTTTGGGATAGAAGTGTTGTTGATAATGTTTGCTTGCCCTTCTATGTTTGGGGTAAACTTAACAGCGAGAATAAAGAATTGTCAGAGCTCATGATGAAAAAGTTCGATATATGGAAATATAGGAACGAATATCCTCATAAACTCTCTGGTGGTGAGCAACAAAAAGTTGCTATCTGTAGAGCTCTGGTAACTAGCCCATGGATACTTATAGCCGACGAACCTACAGGTAATTTAGACCCAAAGTCCGCAGAAGAGGTTTTTAAGATGTTCTATGAGGCCGCACAAAGAGGCAGTACGGTCATATTTGCAACACATAATGAACATTTATTAAGTCTACACAAGGGTAGGGTCCTTAAACTTGATAAGGGGAGGCTTGCTTGATAGGTGTAGTAAAAGAAAGCCTGCGTGATATTAGAAGACACAAAAGAGCTTCTGTTCTTTTAGCCTTGGTCATATCTTCTGCTTCTTTTTTGTTCTTTGTGTTTAGTTCTGCCGTCTATAATCTTGGTCTTGCAGAAGATAACTGGTCAAAACAATTAAGGGCAGCAGTCTTTTTTGTTGAAGGTGCAGACGTAAATCAACTTTCAGAACAAATATCCAAAGTTAAAGGTGTATTAGAGGTAAAACATATAAGTTCAGAGCTTGCCTTAGAGATATTAAAGAAAAGGTTTCCAGATGAAGATATAGTTTTTTCTGCAAATTCTGTTCCAGGTTTCATAGAAGCAAGGATATCTGCAGATGCAGTAGCCAACATAAGCCTTGATCTACAAAGGATAGAGGGTGTGGAGGATGTTTCTTTAAGCTCTTCATGGTTCAAAAGTCTTAAGGATCTTATTTATTTTTCTGCATTGTTCTCTATAGGTGTAATGATATTTGTTATGGTGTTAAGCACCATTTTGGTGTTTTACGCCGTAAGACTAATGCGTCTTTGTGGTGCTACTGAATTCAGAATACGAGTGCCTTATGTTGTTTCTGGTGTTGTGATGGGTGTTTTTGGTGCCAGCGTTGGTGTTTGTTTCCAGTATATATTTGGCAAAGCAGTGGACAAGAGCCTTTCACAGTTCATAGACGGGTGGGTTAGTCTTACTACCATGCAAGTTGTGTTCGTTTATACGGCATCCATTTTTATAGGCTGTTTTGGTAATCTTATGGCGTTCGTAAGGAGTATTGATGACCAACAGTAGGTTATTATCAATACTTTTTTGTTCCTTATTTATATTTAATCTAGAGGCTAAAGATTATAAAAAGCTGATGTCTGAACTTGATAGGACAGAATACGAGACAGGAAAACTTCAGGAAAAAATAGATTCATTAGATATATTGATAAGGACCCAAACAGATGCATTCAAGATCCTTGAGACTGATCTAGATAATAAACAGGCTAAAGTTATTTCAAAAGAAAAGGAGCTTAAGGAAAATTTAAGAATACTGATGTCTTTTTCGATACCAGAACGACTAGGTTTTATTACTGCTAGCAGGGATTTTGAGGACTTGATAAGAAGTGAAGCCATAGTATCAAAAATGTTAAAAAAAGATGTAAATACCTACGACAAACTATCTAAAGACATATCAGAGCTTATGACAATAAAGGAATTAGTGGATGAGGAAAAGAAGAAACTGGAGCAAAAAAGGGCGGAGCAATTCAGTGTTCTTGAAGAATTAAAAAAGAAGTTGGCTCAAAAAAAGATACTTCTTGATAGGGCTAAAAAAAATGCTGCATCTTATTTGGCTTTTATTCAAAGAACGGACAAAAGTTCTCAACGGATAGAAAATCTAACTGCTAAAACAAAATCAAGTCAAAATTTGAATAGTGGAGATTTAAACAACATACCACCGTTAAGAGGGCGCATAGTGAATAGTTTTGGCAAGGTTTGGGATGCTAAACTCAGGAACTGGATATACAACAAAGGGGTCACCGTTCAAGCTGGATATGCAAGTAATGTTTCTGCTATTAACGACGGTGTCGTTATGTATACTGGTTGGATACCTGTTTATGGCAGGGTGCTCATAATAGATCATCAAAATGGTCTTTTCTCCATTTATGGTCATCTTTCCAAAATATTCTTTGAGGTAGGGGATAAGGTTAAGAAAGGCAGTATCATTGCTCATTCGGGGGATAGTGGTTCTGTTGATAGTCCGGCCTTGTATTTTGGCCTAAGGGATACTACAAACGATATTGACCCGACACCATTATTTTACTAGATTATAGTAGAGTAAAACGGAGGTTGTTTATAAATGCACTATTTATTATCCATCATGATCTTGGTAAGCTCTTTGTCTTATGCAGAGGATGTTCCTGCTAAAAAAGTAGTATTGAATATGCTCGACGGTTTTAATAAGATGGCAGACAACAAGGCTAAGTATGTAAAAGGGGAGATTTCATATAAACAATATATGAGCACAGATTCCACTCTTGCAGATAGAACATCTAAGTTGATAGATTTCTACGACGTGTGTGAAAAATCCTTGAAATATGATTATGATTCAACTACTAAAAAGTTCAGGAGCGATCATTGGGCCTGCAAGGGTGAAAATGATAGGAATAATTTTGTTAGCATATTCAAACAGCTTATAGAATCCATCGTTTATCCAATAGCTAACGACTACTTTGGTAGCTATAACATGACACATAGTGTCCTTGAGTCTAGCAAGAACAAGGCTGTGATTCGTTCTATAGTACAGAACAAAAAGAAAAGAAGGATGAACTTCATAATGGATTGGTACATTCAGAACAACAATGGAGAATGGAAAATATATGATGTTGACGTTGATGGAGAAAGGTGGGTGCCAAGTTTTAGATCACAGTTCAACGAGGTTATATCTAAAAAATCATATTCAAAACTAATAGATCTTATGAAGAAAAAGTTAAAAGAGACAAAAGACGAAAGAGCAAAAACAGATAAGGCTGATCGTCTTGCTGCAAAAAAGGGGGCTTAATGGATCTTCTTTATAAAATAAAGGAGCATATATTAGTTACACTATTTATAGTCATGGTAGGTGTGTTATCTTTGTTCATCGCTATGATAGAAGGATATTTTGGACTTGCCATACAAGCTTTTGTTGGTTTATCAGCCTGCGCTACGTTGCTAGTTTTTGTCGTTCCTGTAATGCTAAAAAAGGGGGATAAGAATTGAGATTTTTTGCTCTTGTTTTTCTGTTATTATTCTCTGTTAGTATTTTTTCTGATGATACAGTCGGAAAAGAAAAAGTTAGTCTTGCTTCTGCACTTAAAAGAACACTTAACTATAATGGAGAATTGATTGGAGAAAGAAAGAGCATAGACCTAGCTCAAGGAAGGATAGATCAGGCAAGAGCTGCTTTGTTCCCTAAAACAGAACTCTATATAATGGGTGCTCCAGTGTTCCAACATACCGGAGATGCATTACAATCACAAAGTAACTGGTCTAAATGGGGAGCATTCGCTACGATTCGTGGAACAATGATACAGCCAATTTATACCTTTGGTGTAGTCGATGAATATAAAAATGCCGCTAAACATGGTTACGATGTAGAGACCAATAAGGTAAAGAACAAAGAAGAAGATCTTATATACAGGACAAAACAATTCTACTATGGCCTTCAGCTTGCTAATGACATGGTGGACCTAGTTGGTGAAGCCAATAGCAAAATGGACGGTGCTGTTAAAAAAGCAGAAGAACTTTTAGAAAAGAACAAGATAAAAAGAGAAGACCTTTATGCGTTAAAGACTTTCTATTCTCAAATAAAGATAAAGAGTGACGAAGCTTTAAGAGGAAAATATCTTGCAGAAAAAGCATTGGTTTGGACAATGGGACTCCCAAGGGATACAAAAGTTGAATTGGACGAGGAATACTTATATCCAGAAGACGTAGATCTTAGTAGTGAAGATAAATATGTCGCTATGGCAATGGATGGTAGTCCAGAACTTAAAATGCTGTTCTCTGGCATAGAGGCCACCAAGGCTCTTTGGCAAGGACAGGCAAAACAAAAAAGACCAGCGCTTTTTGCTCTTGGATTTGGACAGTATTCTTACAGTAATGTTAATGAAAAACAACAAAGTGTTTTTGCTAACGATCCTTTTAATAATTACGGTGCTGGAGTTATGGTCGGATTTAGGTTCAACCTGGATTGGTGGACAATAAATGCGATGTCAAAACAAAGCAAGGCAGAGTATGAAAAACTATTGTTCTCCAAAGACACCCTTACAGAAGGTAAAGTACTTCAGGTAAGGAAAGCTTTTAGGGAAGCTTTGGATTACAAGCAGGCTGTTGAATATGCAAAAGAAGGTGAATCCAATGGAAGTAAATGGATGATGAATGCCGCTCTTGGTTATGGAATAGGTACTAGCGATGATGTTAAGGATCTCATAGACTCAATGAAAGGATACTTTGAGGCAAAAATAAATTACAGTATGTCTATATACAACTACAATATGGCTTTGGCTGATCTTAGTAAGATAACAGGGAAAGAAGTCGTTCCATCTTTGCAATACAACAGATAGTTAAGGAGGCTGTTCATATTTGAAGATAGATTCTAAACAAATTCGTATAAAACTTAAATCCTATTATGAAAAAGCCTTTAGTTATTTCATACCAATATTTGTTAAAGAAGGTCTGCATTCTAATTTTTTCTCTATAACAGTGTTGGTGCTTTGCTCAATTTGTGCAATATTATTATTTGCCGACGGTGTGGGGCAAGCTGGACTTGCCGGCATCTTGGCTGCTGCGTCCGACATTATGGGTTCAATGGTTGCAGAAAAAAGGGATGATAAAGAAAGCAGACGTGCATTGGTGGATTCAATAACGGACCTGTATTCAGAGATTATATTCTATACCGGTATAGCAGTGTTCTTTATACAAGCAGAGAAAGCATATTTTGCGATATTTGCCTATCTTTGTCTTGTTGGATCTTTAATGACGGTTTTTATAATGGTAAGAGCAAGACAATTTGGCTACGACGTAGCACATGGTTTTATCCACAGACCAGAAAGGTTCGCCATTATTTCTCTTGGTATGTTCTTTGGCCCTTATGGACTTGCTGTAGCCTCTATATTGATCGCAATTGTTGCAAACTATACAGCATCAAGGATGATTTGGGATATTTGGTTTACTGACTGATGCTTCTATAATTAGGAGGACTTATGTTACTAATTTGTTTGTTAGCTTCTATTTTAAGCACGAACGTGGTCGAAGCAAAACCTTTCGTTAATAGTTTCATAGAATTCAATCTTCCTGATTCATGGGGTTGTTCAGAATCTGGCAATTATTGGACTTGCCAACCTCTAGATCCAAAAAAGACCAGCGAGGTTGTTATAGTTATGGCGGCTGGTCCTCAAGGACCTTCGGATAATATGAAGGACTATTATGATTATTTAAGTGGTTCGATGGTAAGTTATGACCTTAAAGAAAATAAAAAAGTTAAAAGCACTCCTACTTACACTCAGTATAAAGATATATTTGGGCAAAAGTGGGTAGATAGTCAGCATCTTAGTACAGCTGTTCCAGATTATTACACTCGTTATCTTGCAACAGTAAAGGATGGAAGGGCAGTGCTTTTTACAGTTACCGTTGAAAAGAATAAGTACAACATCTATATGTCTGAACTCTATAAGTTGATAGAGAGTATGAAGATGAGGATGTCTTTACCAGCAGAGCCTTTGGATACAGGTCTAAAAGGTCTATTGTTCGGCCAAAAGCAGGCCATTAAAACAGCTTTAGACGGTAAGGAAAAGAAAGCATTACAAATTGGAGAAGCCAAGAAGTCATCAGCTCTATGGATGTCACTATTAATAGCTTTGGTTGTATTCGTAGTTGTTTATATTTACATAAAGAGAAAAAGAAAGGGCATGTCAAAAGATAAAAACAAAAAGGGGTTTTTTAGAAAATGAAATTTAAAAACACGAATGAATGGAAAGAATTGAGGGATCTTTTAAGAGAGCTTTCTTATGAAAAAAGGGATGTAGTCCTTGCAAGTGGTAAGAAATCTGATTTTTATATAGACGTAAAACAAACTGCACTTAATTCAAAGGGATCATTTCTTTTAGGTAAACTTATTAACATCGCTGTTAATGATGAGTTCAAAGGGGCAAAGGCTGTTGGTGGTATAACCATGGGTGCTGATCCTCTTTCTACTGCTACTTCTGTTCTAAGTCACAGCCAAGGTGGTGACCTTCATGCTTTCTACATAAGGAAAGAACCAAAAGCTCATGGCACTGGACGCTGGATAGAGGGTATAAAGAACGTACCAAGTGGGACCAAAGTAGTTATTCTTGAGGATGTTGTAACTACTGGTGGCTCTACTCTTAAGTCTTGTGACAGGGCAAAGGAACATGGTCTTGATATCCTTGGTATAATATCCGTTGTTGATAGGCAAGAGGGCGGTAGAGAAGCCATAGAGGAAGCTGGTTATAAGTTTATATCCCTAGTAACTAAAGCAGACATTGTTTCTGCTTAGTACCTGCTTAAAAAGCTCTTGCTAATAGCGGGGGCTTGTGCTATTCAAGCCAATTAAGGGCTTTAGTGCCCTATTTTTATTATTAAAAGGGAGGGCTGTACTTTGTCTTTATCTAAGCAGAGCATTGCAGATTTCCTTAATTCTGAGCTTAAATCTATGGGGATAGACCTAGTGGACATAGAACTTTCAAGCTCAAGAAAGCCTCTTTTAAGGCTTTATGTAGACAGGATAGGAGAAACTCAGCCTGAGTGTACCCTTAAAGTCTCTGATTGTGAAGAAGTTAGCAGAATGGTGCAAAGACTTATAGATGTAGAGGGAATTATAAAAACAGACTATACCTTAGAGGTTTCTACACCGGGTCTAGAAAGACCACTCTATAAGATGGATGACTACAAAAGGTTTAAAGGGAAACTTGCTAATGTTGTTATCATGGAACCAGTTGGTGGTTCTTTTGTTGGCAGGATACAGAACGTGAACACGGATACGATAGTTTTTGAGGTAGAGGGAAAGACCAAAGAGGTCAAGATCAGCGATATTAAAAGAGCAAAGCTAAAATTTGAGAGGTAGCTTTTATGATGTTTGAAGAACTAGAAAGAGTCATAGAACAATTTGGTAAGGACAAAGGCATAGATAAGAAGATGATAATAGAGGCTATAGAAGCCGCTCTTGTTACTGCCGCAAAAAAGAAAATGGGTCCACATGTTGAGATAGAAGCTCAATACAACGAGGAAACTTTTGAAATAGAGCTCTTCCAGTTCAAAACCGTTGTAGAAGATGGCGACGTTGCTGACGAAGATATAGAAATAGAACTTTCTGAGGCAAAAAAAGATGATCCAGAGGTTGAACTTGGAGACAGCATAGGTGTAAAACTAGATTCTGCTATGTTCGGTAGAATAGCCGCTCAAACAGCGAAACAGGTAATAAATCAAAAAGTACGTGATGCAGAAAGAGAGATAATCTACTCTGAGTTCCTTGCAAGAAAGGGAGAAGTAATCAGCGGTATAGTAAGACGTTTTGAAAGAGGAACGGTAGTAATAGATTTGGGAAAAACAGAAGGGTATATGCCTTTAAAAGAGCAGATACCTGGAGAGCAATATAGAATAGGCGACAGAGTACAGGCTTTTCTTTTGGATGTTCAACAAACACCAAAAGGTCCTCAAATAATACTTTCAAGGGCAACACCTTTATACCTCATAAAATTATTTGAAATGGAAGTTCCAGAAATATATGAAGGCATAGTATCAATAAAAAGTGCGGCAAGAGATCCAGGCTCAAGAGCAAAGATAGCAGTTATGTCTAAGGATAAGGACATAGACCCTGTAGGTGCTTGTGTTGGAATAAGGGGTGCAAGGGTACAAAATATCGTTTCTGAGTTGAAAGGTGGAAGAATAGATATAATCGCTTACAATTCTGATATAGCAAAATTCGTTTGTGCGGCGTTGCAACCTGCAGAGGTTAGTAAGGTACTTATAGATGAAAGCAACAAGTATATGGAAGTCATAGTTCCAGATACACAGCTTAGTCTTGCAATAGGAAGAAGAGGACAGAATGTTCGTCTTGCGGCTCAATTGACTGGCTGGAAGATAGACGTGATGGGCGAGACTGATATGTCTAAACGTTATGAGGATGCAAAATTCTCTTTAACACAGATACCTAACATAAGTGAGACTATTGCTACCGCATTGTTCCAGAACGGATATAAGACGGTGTTTGAAGTTGCAGAGGCTACAGCTCAAGAGATAATAGGAATTCCTGGCTTTGACAACGAAGAACAGGCTCAAACACTTATAAATTCAGCCAAAGAAATGGTTGACTCTGGAAAGGTCATAATAAAAACATCTGATGAAAAATTCACTGTATCTGGAAAGAGAACAGCAGATGAAATATTAAGGGAAGAAATGCAACAGTTGACTGCAAGAGAAAAGGATCTAGACGCTGAAGAGAGCGAACTTTTAAAAGTTAGG
>JAKIZQ010000169.1 GCA_022707945.1 Bdellovibrionales bacterium | reverse complement strand
AAGTTCGTTGAGTTTAGTTCTTAATTCTGGGGTAATGCCGTGTGAGCGTATCAAGACCCATGAACCTTTTTCTATTGCATCAAGCTCTTTTGAATTCTTAACGCCAAGAGAAGCAAGATATTCTATAACGGTGTTATTATGAATTATGGGACCAAGTGTGTATATGGGAGCTTTTTTATCTTTTACGAGTTTAGTACAAAGCCTAAGGGCCCTTTGGACCCCCATACAAAAGCCAGCGTGTTCAGCTAGTTCTATCTTCACCTATATTACTTAGACGCAGAGCTTGTAGCCTTCTTTGATAGGTTAGTTAACCTTGATATATATCTTGACGCTGTTCTTTTGTGAATAACGCCTTTTCTTGCTGTTTGAGCAACAACTTTTTGAGCTGTCCTAAGTATCTGTTCATCACTTTTTCCAGCACTAACAGCGTCTTTAAGTGCTTTTATTGCAGACCTCATAGCTGAACGAGCCATTTTATTGACCTCGTTCTTCTTTTTATTCTGTCTGTTCCTTTTTTCTGCAGATTTTACATTAGCCATATTTAATACTCATCCTCCAAAAATGTTTATCAATTTGACCGGCATATTTACCAGCAAAACAATAAAGTCGTCAACATAAATTATTAGTTCATTCCCTTGTGTAACTATGCTTTATTTCTCCAAAATATACCGCATGAAAGTCCTTACTTGGATAATAGTTCTTTATTACATCCTCATTCAGCGTCTTTGGATCCAAAAAAGTCCTTTCCAATATATGACACTCATAGAATAGTTTGCATTCCTCTATTATAAGCGTGTCTTTAAGGTGACCCGGAATAAAACTTAGGCCAGAATTAGCTATCTTATCAACACTTCTACCAGAGCTTGAACCACAAAATACTAGTTCTTCTTTTAGCTTTCCGGCACTAGGTACACACACAGAAAAATTCTGCGCATTCTCTATAAGGTCATATGTATAACGGACCGGCCTTACAAAAACACTCATTACAGGCTTTCCCCACACCATTCCAACTGTCGCCCATCCTATAGTCATAAGGTTAGCCTTTTTATTTTTATCCTCTACCACCAAAAAAGCCCCGTCGTTCTCTAGTGACTTTATTAACTTATCTACATGTTCAAAATGTTTACTGTACATTACCCATCCACCTCCTTAACGGTTTTAAGAGCAGATATAGACCAATGATACAAGCTGCACACAAGATCACAGGGAATATAAACAACCAAATATCAGAAAAGGTACCATACTCTGGTATCAAGCTGTTAATAAACCTGCTGATCAGCTGAGTTACATACCAAGCACCTATAACAAAAGCGGCAACCTTTGCTGGTGAAAGTTTTGTTACCAGCGATAAAGCTATAGGGGCTACTAAAAGTTCTGCTATCGCAGAAAATATAGTCGCCAAAGCCATCATTGGTATATTTATTGTCGTAGTCCTTTGATATATTATAAAGACAAAATACAGGAACATAAAACTAATAGAAAAACTCACAAAGCCAAGCATGAATTTATGTATGGTTGTAATACCTTTTCCCTTATTGTGTAAATACACCCAAAGCCAAACAAAGAAAGGTATTAAAACTACGCCTACAGACATAGTCAGTATGTTCATCCAAAAGCCAAGCTTGCTTGTAAGTTCTCCTGCAGAATTGGCCAATACAGATCCAATAAAATCTGAATAACCAGATATTACAGACCACATGATCCCAACAAAAACAGCGAACACCATTAAGGCGTAAACATTTTTCTTTTCTTGCTCTGTTAAACCTTTTTGTTTTGGATATTTAAAATCTTTTACTCCCTTCAATAAAGGAATTGCAGATAAAGAAAAAAGACCAGCTATAAGAAAACCCAAGCTCCAAGAAAATTTTTCTCCTAAAGTTCCACAAACAAGAGGTGCTATAAAAGCACCAACATTGATGGCCAAGAACATAAAGGTAAAACCACTGTCCCTTCTTGGATCGTTCTTGTCTTCATATAAACTACCCAAGAGCACATAAACAGATGGTTTAAAAAATCCCTGAGCAATAACGAACAAGGCAAGACCTATATACACCCATGCAATACTCATTAAATAAGACGAGATAGATAAAAATATGGTTCCCAACGCCGTTATTGCACAGGCAAGAACAGCACTTCGTTTTATCCCTATTAGATCTGCCAAATATCCAAAAACAAATGGAGCAAG
>JAKIZQ010000168.1 GCA_022707945.1 Bdellovibrionales bacterium | reverse complement strand
AAGCATAAAGTTTCTTTACAGAAAAGTGCTTGACAAATATTAGTAACCGTGATACTCTGTGCCAACATTAGGAAAAAAGGATATTAATAATCAATTATGGAAACAACAAATATTATGACATTGGATACTTATCAGATGGATCGTATGTTCGAAGTTCTAAGAGAGCTTCATAACAATGGGAACTTGTATAACCGAAAGATTATAGCACAGTTCGTATTTGAAAAAGGGAGCAGTTTAGATGTAACATATTATGATACTAATACCGGAGATGCTATAGAACTATAGGGTTATTGGAAAAAATAGTTGACAAAATCTGACGGTTATTGTATTGTAACATTTAATAAAAAGGGGAGGGAATAAATTTTTATGACAGATGAAAAGATTTCTAAAATTATAAAGGAAACGATTGAAAAAGTATTCCCTCATATTGAGGATGACTTTGGCGCTAATGTATTTAAAATTACAGAAGTCCCTCATGAGCATTGTAGTGGGTTTTGGGCTTCAACTAATGGTGGGTGGAAAGCTACTGCAAATGTTTCTCTTCGTGACGTAATAATATATGGAGCTAAATTTGGTATTCGAAAGCTTGATGAATCAGTAAAAGCTTTGTATAGATTCTATCATGCAATCGCTGTTGACCGGTTCATTAATAATCACCCAGAGTACAAAGGTAGAAAGGTTACTTACGAAATATTGGCTAAGAAAGATAATAAGCTTGCTGAAGAGTTTGATGCTTTACTTTATGATGATTTACTTGACAATTGCACCTTTGACCTAGTATTTCAGGTTCAGCTATTTCTTAAAGGTGATATGCATGCTTACGGAAGGAACAATAGTAAGACCCATATTTCAATGTTTGCATATGTTCAGGAGTATAAATTACTTGACAAAACTATTACTGTAAGAGAAGGGTATGAAAAAGTAATAGAAGCACAGGCACGCAAGGCTTATAGTGTTTTTGAAAAAGTTATGGTTTAAAAAGGAGGATAAAGACGGTGGGCTTCATTTAATCTAACTTATAAAATAAAAAGTGCTTGACAAACAATGTAAGAGGTGTTAAGGTTTTGTCGTAATTAAAAAGGATGGTAACTAATATGAAAGATTATTATACAACAAGTAACGTTGGCAGAGCTAAATACATTGTATCATTCCATGATGGCTTATCTAAACATAAAGACGGCAGTAAGTTCTATGGCATAAGAATATTCAAAAGTAAGGTAAAGATGAATGAGTTCATTGATTCCCTTATTGCTTCTGGATATAAAGAAAAAAGTGCTTGACAAAAGCTTAATTTTTGTTTAAGCTTAATTCATAAAAGGGAGGAACTAGATATGAGAAACTATCCAAGTCAGGAAACCGCTGAACTTATAGTAGATTTGTTTAACTTCTTCAACACTGTTTCTACTGCTGGTGTTGATAAGGAAGCCATGCGAGACTTTGAGAGAATGGATGTCATAAGACAGGAAATGTTCGTTAAAAACTTTGGTAATAACTCTCCGTGGAAATGTGAATTAACTAAACAGCGTAAATTAAAATTGGTTTGGGATAAGGAAAAAGCTAAGAAGCTTGAGCTATAAGAATTGCAAAGCACTTTTTATATCTATCTAATATAAAAAGTGATTGACAAACATTGCTAGATATGTTTAGATATAAAGCATAAAGGATGGTGGTTATGAGTACTACATTTAATGAATCTACTGATACTTGGTTCTCCGATATGTCGGAAGTAGCTAAAGACCTTCAATATAAGAACAAAATACTTAATGTGATTAAGTATGTTCCAAATAAGAACAACCTATTGAAGTTGAAAGCACTTCTGAGAGCTGAACAGACTTATATAATGGAGAGAACTGATAGCAATGCTGAAACAGATAAAACATTTATAGCATTGGATAACTGTATCAAGACTATAGACTTATGTATGGATGGTGAGTTCCGCAAGGAGTTCAGATATCAGTATCATAAAACGCTTAACATTAAAGGTGGGTATATGGTAAGTGTAACTTCCGAGTTCTTCTCCTTACTTAAGCAGTCACTTACTTACTACCACGGAGATGAAGATAGTGAGTTTGGATGGAAGTAATGGAAAAGAAAGACAGTAAAATTAAACAGCTTCATAGATTAGCCGGTAGACTTCTATTAAGAAGTCCTAAGATAAAGAATAGTGATAAGCTATATAACCGGAAGAAAGCTAAGCGCAGTAATAA
>JAKIZQ010000167.1 GCA_022707945.1 Bdellovibrionales bacterium | reverse complement strand
TTCTTTTCAAGTCTTTGGGCTTCTTTTTCATCATAACTATGCTGCGCCTTTTCTATAAGTGTCATTATGTCACCAAGGTCCAATATCCTTGATGCCATTCTGTCTGGATAGAACATCTCTAATGCATCGGCCTTTTCACCGATACCCGCAAACTTTATTGGTTTTGTAATGCTCTTATACAGACTAAGTGCAGACCCACCCTTTGCGTCGCTGTCAAGTTTGGTGAGGATAAAGCCACTAAGATCAAGTAATGAATTAAATTCTTTTGCAACATTAACAGCATCCCTTCCTATCATAGAATCAACGACGAGCAATATCTCAGAAGGTGTATATTCATTCTTTAGTTCTTTAAGTTCATTCATTAGAACAGCGTCTATTTGTAGTCTTCCAGCAGTGTCTATAATAATAACGTCGTTATTATTTATTTTGGCTTGTTCTTTTGCTTTTTTAACAGATTCAATAGCACTTTTTGATGCTTGTGTATAATGTGCCAGGTCGTTATTCTGTGCAAAAAAAGCAAGTTGCTGTAACGCTGCTGGTCTATTAAAGTCCACTCCAACGACCATCGGGGAGCGGCCCATTTTTTGTTTTATGTGCTTTGCAAGTTTAACAGCAGTGGTGGTTTTTCCAGACCCTTGAAGTCCAACAAGCATTATTATTGAAGGTGTTCCTTTAAGCTCAAGAGGGCTATTAGCTGTTCCCAGAATATCTGTTAGAGTTTGATGCACTATTTTAGTCAATTGTTCAGAAGGAGAAAGCGCTTTGTGTATCTTGGCACCAAGAGCTTTTTGCTGAACCTCTTTTATGAACTCATTAACAGTATCATAGTGAACGTCTGCATCAAGAAGTGAGGATTTAAGCTCATTTAAGGCTGTTTCAAGGTCTGCTTCTGTAAGCACTCCACGTCTTGCAATGCCCTCAAAAACACCTCTAAATTTTTTCATTAGTGAATCGAACATAACCGTGTTAGTTATTATTAAACAACATGTAAATCAACTATATTATTAGTTGCACTGCGCCGCTAGCTCAACTGGATAGAGCATCGGTCTTCGAAATCGAGGGTTGGGGGTTCAAGTCCCTCGCGGCGCACCAGTTTTAAGGATGTCAGCAAAGCTGATATACTTAAAACTGTTTCACAGCGAGGTAATGAAAAGCCTCGTTGCTACTGCAACTGGGCGGTTCAAAACGGCCAAGAGTTCTTATAAATTCAAAAAATCAGCGGACGTTTCGCTTGCTTGTAAAGCAAGCAAGCCACTCCCTCGCGGCGCACCATCTTACTTCGTCTTTTTCCTTTAGGCTTTGTCAGACATCGGATTCGGCTTGGTCAGCGTATGTATGTATACGCTATCCCGCGCCTCACCTCGTCTTTCTCGCCTAAAGGAAAAATACTCGTAATCTTTTTCTCTATCTACTTTGTACTTCTCGCGGCGCACCATCTTACTTCGTCTTTATTTTACAAAAATCGCTGAATAAAGCCCACCTGCTGGTGTACTAAAATCATTATTTTTCCAATACCCACCAACACTAGCGTCATCAGCATTTACACCTAAAGGGGCTGACATATATACATCGCTATCCTTAACAAAAATCTTTGGTGTGGCCCAAGACTTTAAACTATCCATTGGCACATAAGACCCAGAATCCATATTAACTTTACCAGCTGAATTATTTTTCCAATATACAACTTTTGAATAGTTTTGATCTAAACCTGCTATGTAGATATCATCACCTGACATTGAAATCGAACTTGCTACAGCGTCAGAAGCTCCATTTGTAAGTTCATTCATTGTAGTTCCATCCCAGTAAACAGCTATAGTGTTTCCGTCAATAACAACACCAGCTGTGTAAACATTGGCGCCATCTGTTTTTATATCATACGCAATACCCGGGAGTGCTGACAGAGCAATCTTAGTCGTATTCTTCCAATATACGGGCTTAAAAGAATCGTCGTACCCTGCAGAATATACATCAGATCCAGAAACAGTTATAGCTGTTACTTCTCCCTCACCAAGATCAACCATGTCGCCGTTCTTCCAATAACAAGCCATCTTTGTGCCAGAATCATCATAATATCCTCCGACGTAAATATCGTCACCATCTACATATATTGATGTTGCAAAACCTTCATTAGCAGCACCAATTGTTAAATTAATCTTACTCGTGCCAACCCAATAACATGGTTTATCTTTAATACCATCCCTATAAATACCAG
>JAKIZQ010000166.1 GCA_022707945.1 Bdellovibrionales bacterium | reverse complement strand
GCCTCTAATTCTTTGCTGTCCAAAGAATTCTTTAAGGTGTTCTCTATTTGATTATCAGTTAAGGATTTGTTGTTAACGGTTGCTCTGAAAGCAGAGAATTTATTTTCTATCTGTGTCTGAAGTTTTATTATTTCTGCTAATTTATCCTTATCAAGTTGGTACCCAGCATAAAGGTTGCTGATCAACTTTAGCTGTCTGCTTATATTTTTGTCTTTATTTATGTCTTTACATTTTGAAAGAGCTCTTAATTTTTTATAGTCGTCCTTGTTAGAATATATGTTAGCCAATTCCATCTGTAGTGTTGATGACTTTTCATAATCAGCTTCTTTTCCAGAAATTTTTGCATTAAAAGAAGCAGTAGCGGCTTTTGTATAAGCTGGACTTACTTTTGATTCAAACTCATTCATGAATTTTGCAATATCTTCTTTACATGTTCCTGCTGACAAGTTCATCACCCCCCAAAAAAAGGATAGAGTTAAAAAATAGTATCTCATGGAACTTACCTCCATTAATAATTGAGTATAATTAATAAGACTGGATATCACAGAACTTGTCAATAAAGACTTGGGGGAAACACTTTTTGTGCTTCCCCCAACATTTTTGCGATTTCTTAATATTAACCTAATATCCTTTTCAGGTCTTCCTTTGCTGTACTTACTGGTCTTATGTTGAATTTTTCTACAAGTATGTTCAACACACTAGGTGTTACAAAAGCTGGTAAGCTTGGTCCAAGGTGTATGTTCTTTATGCCAAGGTGGAGTAGGGTGAGTAGTATGCATACTGCCTTTTGTTCATACCAAGAAAGTATCATTGATAGAGGTAAACTGTTCACATCTGTTTTGAATGCTCCAGCAAGTGCAACTGCTATTTGTATTGCAGAATATGCATCGTTACACTGACCTATGTCTAATAGTCTTGGAATACCGTCTATATCGCCGAATTCCAATTTATTGAATCTGTATTTACCACAAGCAAGAGTTAGTATTACACAGTCGTTTGGAACACTCTGTGCAAATTCTGTGTAATAATCTCTACCTGGTTTTGCGCCGTCACAACCACCTATTAAGAAAAAGTGACGTATCTTTCCAGCTTTAACACCGTTAATAACTTGATCTGCTACAGACATTACAGTGTTATGACCAAAACCTATTATTATGAATTTTTCTGGTTCATCGTGTTCAAAGCCTTTCTCTTGTAATGCTGCTTGTATAGCTGGAGCAAAATTTCTGTTCTCTATGTGTGTGACTCCGGGGAATCTTACAAGACCACAGGTGAATATTCTTGCTGAATAGGTTTCTTTTGGTCTTTGAATGCAGTTAGTGGTCATTATTATAGAACCAGGGAATTCGTTGAATTCTTTTTGTTGATTTTGCCACGCACTACCGTAGTTGCCTGCAAGGTGTTTGTATTTCTTTAATTGTGGATATGCATTGCATGGTAACATTTCTCCGTGGGTGTAAACATTTATGCCTTTGCCTTCTGTTTGCTTTAATATTTCTTCCAGATCCTTAAGGTCGTGACCAGAAACAAGGATAGCCTTACCTTTTATTGCGGTAACACGTACCTTGGTTGGTTCTGGATGACCGTAATTTTTTGTATTCGCTGTATCAAGAAGTTCCATTACTTTAAGATTTACTTCTCCAACCTTTAGGGCCATGCCGAGTAACTCGTCTGCCTTGCGTTGTGTAGAGATAAAATCCAATGCTTCGTGGAAGAAAGCAAAAACACCGTCATCCTCTACGTTAAGAACGTGAGCGTGATGTGCATAAGCGGCCATTCCCTTAAGACCATAAGTTATCATTTCTTCTATACCTGCAGCATCGTCGCCTCTATCTGTTCTTCTTTTTGGTATGGATATTTCATTCCATATCTTTTGTACTTCTTCTGCCTTGTTTGGAAAATTTTTGAATGCTGGCAGTTCTATACCTTTTTCTTTTGCAACTTTGTATAGTCTGTCTCTGATGTTCAGGCCTTTAACTGCTAGTTCAATAACTTTTTGTGAGTCAAAGTTTACGTTCGTAACTGTTGTGAATAAAGCATCCATTACAAAAAGATCAGCTTCTCTATCTTTTGTGCCGTTCTTTCTTAGCTTGTTGGCTACCACACCAACGTTCTTTGTAATTGTTACTAACAGGTCCTGAGATTCCGCTGTTAGCGCCTCTTTACCACAAACACCTGCGGTAAGATTACATCCGGTTCCTTTCATTGTCTGTTCGCACTGATAACAAA
>JAKIZQ010000165.1 GCA_022707945.1 Bdellovibrionales bacterium | reverse complement strand
GCCCTTCCTTTAAAGGTTCGTAACTCACCGTCAAAGTTTGGGCTAATATGGTATAGTTCATGGAACACGGTTACTAATTTTTCCCTAAAGGGTAGCGATAAGAATACAGGCACGTAAAAGTCCATGATATATTTTACAGGCACGCCATTCATTAAAAGGCATTGAGAAGAAAAATATTTCTCTATTCTTCCTTCTTTTTTTTGTAAATATGCTCCATCTCCAAGGTCAAGAGCTGTTACTTCTGCCCATGTTTCTTCGTTGACGTTGTCTTTAGATCTTTTAAAACCAACAGAAACATATTCGTGATCTATGTATGATAGCTCGTCTACAGTTTGAGTGATGTCTTTTATTAACTCTTGCATGCAAAGCATATATCTTTGAAGCATGTTTTAACCCCTCTTATTTAAATAATAAGGACCCAATGTTCAGTTTTTCAAGATATTTTATTAAAAAGCACATAATTGACTTGGGGGTACTACTGGTTTAATCTCTATCCTTATGAAGTACTTAATTTTTTTAATTCTGACATTTTATCTACCTTCTTCCTATTCTGAAACCGTAAGTAAAGAAACTAAGAAGAATGAAGCAGGGTATAGATGGGAAACCATAGATTCCCAAACAAAGAAAGCCTTGTCCTACATAGCCAATGACGACTATGTGAATTTTGAAAAATACATGGACAGCGTAGAAAAATCAAATCCAGAACTACCCATAGCAAACTCAATATGGGCCGCAATGTATTATAAAATAACAGAGGAATACAGGACCAAGGAATTTGAAACAGACTTTGATGAAGTAATAAAAAAGGCTGTTACAGCGTTAGAAGATGAAAAAATGGATAAAGATAAAGGTGATATATACAAGGCTAAAAGATTACAATTCCTTGGCTCTGCATATGGGTACAGAGGAATGTATAGAACCCTTAAAGGATTATGGGCTAGTGCGTTTTTAGACGGTAAACGTGCCTATCATGTATTAGAGGATTCCTTAAAACTTGACCCAAGTCTTATAGACAACAAGGCTGGTATGGGAACTTACCTTTATTGGAGATCTGCAAAGTCTGGTGTGGTTAAATATCTTTTATTTTGGGGAGATAAAAAAGAAGAGGGCATTAACTACATTAAGTCCACTCTTGATGATTCCAAGATAATAAAGTTGTGGGCACTTGGTGGTCTGGTAAGGATATACATAGAGGAGAAAAAAGGCACTTCTGCAATAGAGAGTGCAGACAAAATACTGGAGGATGCTCCAAACGATATTGGTACCTTAAGAAGAAAAGCCTTTGTTCTTGAAAAACAGAAAAAACCAGAACAAGCTTTGGCCATATATCAAAAAATGTTGCCTATATTAAAAAATAACGACGGTATAAAAATACGCGGTAAAGAACTAAATACAGCAAACGCACAAATAGAATGTATACATTCTATTTTAAGGCTTAATAAACTAATGAAGATTGACGATACTGTTGACTATAAGACCGAGGTTAAAGATAAACTTCGTAAGCGTATGACAGATTCGTATATTGAAATTCAAAATATGGCAGACGAGATTGAGAAATTCTAATTAGCGTTAGCAGCAGGAATTACACTTTGCACATTTATATCGTAGCCTGGACCATCTGCCGTCTTATCAACGGTGAAAGCGACCACTCCACCTCCAGCTAGACCTATGACATACATAATGGGTGCTCCAGATTGTCCTTTTATAACACCCTTGTCTAAATTATTAGCAATGACCTTTGTTGGTTGGAAAATGTTATCCATAATTTTTGCTCTGGCGGGATTTTTCAATCTAAATGCATCAAGTTCACCCTTTTTATTTGGGAGGAGACCTATGTAATGATCTACCAAACCTGCAAAATCTTCGAGATACATATTTTCTGTTTTTTCTGCCTCGGTCATATGTCTACCAATACGTTTGAACCACCTTTCAGATGCACTTCCAGAGAGAACACTCTTCGCTGAAGTGCCATATAGCCTATCAGCAGTTACTACTCCGTTACAGTCACTTAAAAGAGCCTCTCCATAACCAACGGGGACCATTTCTCTTTCATGTATTGCACGACCGAAAGAATGTGCTAGTTCATGGTAGATAGTAGTTTGCGTATGCGCCACATTTCTATTAAGATCTGACATTAGATTAATTTCATACTTACCTGCGGTACCCCAAACACCTGATTCACGCGTGCCATATTTTGCAAAATTAACATTATTTATACTATTTGAAAATACTT
>JAKIZQ010000164.1:1920-2239 GCA_022707945.1 Bdellovibrionales bacterium | reverse complement strand
TGTCTTTGCATGATCTATAAGCGCAGAAACTATAGACATCTCTGTAGTATTCATAAGACTTTGTTTAAAAGAATAAGACTCCATTAAAGAATAAACGAACTTGTTCTTGCCTTCTTCTTCTGACTGTATAGGAAGCAACCGTGAGGCTTCCTGAAGGTACCTTTGAGCAGATCTAACACTAACATTAAACTCCTTTGCCACATCAGAGGAGTCTACACGCCCCTTTTCATTTAAGAGTTTTATTAGCCCTAAAGCCTTTCCTAATTGTTCCATGCTCATATTATACATAAATACTATGATAACGCGACAGAATATGTCG
>JAKIZQ010000164.1:0-1910 GCA_022707945.1 Bdellovibrionales bacterium | reverse complement strand
AAATATAATATATAAAAAAATAAGACAAGGAGGACTCAATGGAACATAAAATTAAGTGTTTGGAGGAGCTTTTTCCAGAATATCTAATGGATTTACAGAATAGCGTGGGGTTGGAGGCGACAGGGATATCTGATGCATACAACAATTGTTTCAAAGTTGAGACAGGCTATTCCTGTGAGTTCATAAGAGACTTTAACAAAGGCACCTTAACCCTTGTCGGTGGAAGGCCATCCATGGGAAAGACAAGCTTTGCTATCAACCTTGCAACAAGGGCCTCTTTATCTCACTACAATAGTGTTGCTTTGTTCATAAAAGAGCTAAGCATGAATGAAATTTTAACACGGATTTTAGCCAGTGAAGAGAAGATAGATACTGTATGCTTACAAAACGGTAAAACAAGTAAAGAAGAACTTGAGCGGATACAAACTGCTACGGGTAAGATATCTACGATGGATCTTTCAATGGACGACGATGTTTATGTGCGAACTCCAACAAGCCTTTTTATAGATAATTCATACTACAATTCATCGTCAGATATTTTTAAGAAATGTTCACAAATAAAAGATGATACCGGAAAATTGGATCTGGTTATCTTAGACGATATAGACCTTTTGATACTAAAGAAAGACGAAGAACATCTGAACGCTTCAATGGTATTAAAACAACTATCAAGGGAGCTTGATGTTCCAATAATAGCAACTTGTGGGCTAACTAAAGACAGAATAGAGAACGCCAACAACAAAAGACCATTCCTCACAGACTTAAGACCACCAGCCTTTCAAGAACACGCAGACAGTGTAATTCTTTTACACAGGGATGCATATTACGACTTAACTGTTGAGAATAATGCACTTGAACTAATCGTTAATAAAAATGTTCCAGGTAAACCTACAGGTACTATTCGTTTTAGCTGGGAGCCAAAGTATCTTCGTATGGATGAAATAAAACAGGAGGTAATATGACAAGAAAACTAAGCGCTTTTATTAAAATGAGTGACAAAGTAACAAACATCCTTGTAACAGATGATGAAAAGATTGTTCTTTGGGAGGCGGTAAAAGGTGGAAGGGATCTTGTCATTAGTGATGTTGCAAACTGTTTAAGGGTTAAACCAGTTTATGCTGAAGAACTAATCAAAGGTAAAGGCAACTGTATAGTTGAAAAGACCAAGAGCAGAGACGATCAACTACTGGCAGAAATAATTGAGGCCAGAATAGAGAATCTCTTTTCAGTAACAAAAGAACTCATAGAAAAAGCAACACTGCTTCAAGGAATCCTTCAGTTTTATGTAGTAAAAGACAGCCACTATATTAACAACATGGAAAACGTTTTAAGTAGAATAACTGGGATAGATACTAAAACTATTATCCCAGACACGTTAAGAGTGAATATCAATAAAGCCAGCGTTTTATCAAAGGTGCTTGATACTTATTTTTAAGTCTTTTTAATACGACACCATCTGTCGTATTAAAATGTTATTCTGTTCCAATATAAAAAAATAACAGAGGGGTTTTATGATGGAACAGAATGAAAAATTTTTGATTGGTTGGACGGCTTACTTTTTTTCACGAATTGATTTTATGAGATCAAAAACGTTCGAATGTACGAATATCCCAGAGATGATTTTAAACAAAAAAGAAAAGGATCTCCTTTTAAAGCAGATCAAAAGTAAAACAAATAGAAATAAAAGGGTAACAAACTACTTAAAAAGCAGGAAGGAAGGATACCAAATAACAAACATACTACAGGAAACAGACTTTCAAGTACTTCTATATAGAGTGTTTGATGTGCTTTCAAGAATCGAACGCCAGTTTGTAGAGCAAGTTCTAGGGTTAGTTAAAACAGCTGTAAGCAAATACGAAAAGTATATAAAAATAAAATGCTCATATTCAGATAAAGTTGAAGAACTAGTA
>JAKIZQ010000163.1:1983-2247 GCA_022707945.1 Bdellovibrionales bacterium | reverse complement strand
TTCTTTGCTACTATGGCCAATGTCTATAACTATTAATTTCTTACCACTTGAATCCATCGCTACCTGTACCGCTTCCTTCAGATTGTTCAGTACTCTCAGAAACTTCTTCATCTATTTCTCCTTCTTCTTCTACTGGTTCTATTTCTGGTAGCTCATCTTCTGTCACAGAACCATTCTCATCTGGTACATATCCCATCTTCTTTAACTCTTCAATTACTTCTTCTGGTGTTTGTAACTCATCAACTTCTTTTCCTATTGCATCTT
>JAKIZQ010000163.1:0-1952 GCA_022707945.1 Bdellovibrionales bacterium | reverse complement strand
ACTAAGCGTAGCTAGTATCTGACTCTTATCCCTAGCAGATGTTGTTTGCATAAATGCATTATACATCTCCCTTACCATGATAAGGATTATGGAATTAACCTCCTCCTTAAAATTTCTATTATCATGCACCCATTTAAAAAATGTTAAGTCCTTGTCTGCTATATTTTTTATAACAGATTCAGGTACTTCCATTAACTCTGCATATTCTTTAGAGGTGTAGGCTTTTGTTTCCTTCCCACCATTCTTATAAAAGGTTTCCTTAAGGCGTGCCATAAATATAGTAGGAACAAAGGCTTGTACATCAGTATCCTCAAACTGCTGAAAAAAAGAATTATATACCGAATCATTTGTTGTGTTGCTCCTAATATTTAATTCAATCTCCTTATAATTATCCAAAACAGTTTTCTTAGTTATGTTAACTCTACCCTTTGGATTAATTATAGGTTTTTGTTTTGGCATAATAGTATTCCCCTATATTAACATAGTATCCATACTTCAATAACTTAGAAGGGTCATCAATTAAAATCACATCAGTTTTAAAGGTACCTTTTGTTCTTGCGTATTTTAAACTGAATGTAAATATATCTATGCTTTGTTTATGTTTTGCATTCATTGTATCTTCAATCCTATAGATTCCTTCGTTTGCAACATAGATATACTTACCATGAGTCCATCCTTGTTTTAATAAATCTCTTGATACCCCTACTATTCCATCTCTTACCTTAGTTCCTGTTGCTGTTATACTTGGTGTACTATCTGTTTCTTCTACTCTATTGGTATAATAGGTTATTTTAAGCTTTCTTTTTTCTAGGCTTGGATAGTTTTTCTGGGGGTGAAGTAGTTTTATCATCCCCACTATCAGTATTACTTGTACTAATATTACTATTATTCTGTTTTTCCAAGTCACTCGTATAGTCCTCCATTTCTTTAGTGATGTCTATATCAAACTTGGTTCCTAAGTGTTTGATAAAGTTATTTTGTATCTTAAGTATTTGGTCTTGTATCTCAACTACTTGTGTTATTCTTGAGTGGTTTTCTACTAGGCAAGCTAAAGTCCACTTAGTCTCACCAATCATTAGTATTTTTTTAGCTTTAAGGTGTCTTTTACCACATCCGCATTGAAATGTAAGACTATCACTTTCATGTTTCTTTCTAGCCATAAAGTATTAGAAACCTCCTTTAGTCTGTGCTGTGTTATTTGCTACTGCCTTTCTAATAAATTCTATTTGTACAAATGTTTCATAGATTTTATTCCCATCTTGGTCAGTCTTTTTTGAAGGCTTACATACTAATTTACCTTTTACTTCTACTAGTGTGTCTGGAGCAATAGTAGCCATACCAACTCCATTGGTTGTACATACATCTTTTATAACAGATGCAGAGCTACCAAAGATTCTGCAAGGTATTGTATTCTTTATAACATTACCTTTCTGGTCTAGCTCATCCACACTTACACTTAGAAAAGCATAAGGCACTCCTTTCTTAGATTCTCCAACATAACACCTAGACAATACTCCTTTTAATGCTACTTGATTCATAGTTCCTCCTGTATTTTACCTCTTGGTAATTTATTTATACTTATTTTACTTATACATTCTGAATACTTAGCTATTATAGTATTAGATATCTCTATTGCATTACCTTCATTTGCACATGTAAATATATCTACTGTAACTAAATTATACTCAGGCCATGTATGTATTGCTAAATGTGATGCACTTAATAAATATAATACAGTCATACCATTATTAGGAAATACATGCTTACACTTCCTAATAATCTTTACATCTAAATCTTCTAATATATACTCTATATTATCTATTAAGTCTTTAATATTATTAGTATTATTAAATATTATATCTAATACTACCATATTTCCATTTATATTCATTAATTATATACTCCTTATATAATATACATATAATCCATATATTAACTATTTATTATAATAG
>JAKIZQ010000162.1 GCA_022707945.1 Bdellovibrionales bacterium | reverse complement strand
GAGTATAAAGGTGTGAATTCAATTAAAACATTCGATAGAAAAATATTCAACAGTAAGGAGTTTGAACAAGGATATTTCGTTATTCAGGACCTTTCTTCTCAATATGCTGTTAGTCTTTTAAAAGCTAATGAGGACATGAAAATATTGGACCTTTGTTCTGCCCCCGGTGGTAAGGCAATAAAGACCGCTATTATTTGCAACGATAAAGCCAAGATAACAGCTGTGGATAGATCTTCTGCAAGGTCCTTAAGAATGCATGAGAACATAAACAGACTTGGCATTAATTCTATAAGTATCATTAATGAAGATGTAACAACTTTAGAGATAGAGGCTGGAACTTACGATAGGGTGTTAGTCGATCCACCATGTAGTGCACTGGGTGTACTTGCTAGAAATCCTGATATTGCTATAAGGGAAGACCTTAGCAACTGGGAAAAACTTCCTCAACTGCAAAAGTCAGTATTAGTTAAAGGCTTGAAGGCATTAAAAAAAGGAGGACGTTTACTTTATTCAGTATGCACGTTCAGAAAAGAAGAGACCGTAGATGTTGTTTCTTCTGCTATTCAAGAAATTGGCGCTTTGGATAAAAAAATGGAGTGCCTTACCATGCCTAATGATGTTAATATGGATGGACTATACATAGCGATCTTGGAGAAAAAATGAACATTCAAGACCAGCAACGAATACAAGAATTAGAAAGAAAATTGGATGAGAAAGAAAAAGAACTAGAAAAGCTCTATGGTGTAGTGGACAGTCTTAATTCGTGCATAGGTGGCATAATAAAAGAAACAGAGTCTGGTATAAGGGCCGCTACGTCTTTGTACAGGAAACTTGCTTCCAAAAAATTACCAAAAGTAAAAGGTTTTACGTTTGCTTCAAAATATTTGATCTCAAAAGATGATCTTAACGGTTATTTTGATATATTCGAAATTCCTGAGCACGAAGGTGCTGGCGTAATAATGTGTGATGCAAGGGGTTATGGTACTTCTGCAGTTGTGATGAGTTTTGCTTCCAGCCTTGTAGATTCTAAAACAACAGAAGGTTGTACAGATTTTTTTCATTCCTTGAACCAAGAACTTGATAATTGTTCTAGCATAAAGGATACAGGCAAAGACATGGCTTCTCTAATCAAAATGAACTATCTATTGATAGATAAGAGTTCTTTAGAAATGGAGCTTTGTTCTGCTGGAATGCCAGAGGTGTTAGTAGTTCGTGGAGAGGATCTTATAAGTACAAATAACAGTGAACAAGCCAGTCTGATAGCTCCTCAAAGGACTTCTATGAGATTACTTCCAGGGGACCGTCTTGTTATGGTCAACAATGGCTTTGTTGATTCAGAAGATGAAAATGGAACTAAATTTGGTATAGAAAGACTTAAAAAGTGTCTTCATAATGCACAACATTTACCGATATCTGATGTTGTCAGCAATATAGCCTTTGAACTTAATGCGTTTACTGATGACAAAAGGAATAGGTTAAAAGGTGATATCAGTATTCTTGGAATAGAGGTAGAGAGAAAGATGTTTTATGTTGTCTGAACTTATTAAAACATTTATACTCTAATCTATGTCAGAGAGTTCCAGATCTAGTAAAAAAACAAAAAAGTCAGTTAAGTGGCTTATAAGGACCACTGACTGTAAAATATTGGGCCCTTACAACAACGAACAGGTAAAAGAACTTATAGGTTCAAAGAAAGTAGTATTTTTAGACGAAATAGCCCAACCTGGAGAAGATTGGACGCTCATAAAGAACATAGATGATTTTAGAGAACTGGCCTTGGGGGCAGACTATAGTTTGTCTGAGTCTACAGCTAATTTTGATATAGAAAAACTTGAAGCATCAAAAGCAAAGAAGAGAAAAGTTGCTCCACCAAAGTTCAAGAAACCAACCATTATAATGCCCGATCTGGAAGATGGGGAATATGTATACAAAGCACCATTAATGGTAAAAAAACACAGCGTGCTTATACCAGCTGTTGTTGTAATAGGCGTTCTGGCGGTAATAGGGCTTGGATATTGGGCATTTGAATCCTCTGTTGCTAAAAGAAGTAAAGAGGCTTTTGACGAAACGGGGGATTATTTTAATAAATATTATATAAAAGGGAAGGAATACGAAGAGGGTGGACTTTTTAAGGAAGCCTTAAAATATTATCATAAAGCGCTTGCAGCAAAACCATATCACTCGTCCGTTAGAATACGAAAAGCAGCAATAGATCTTGTCATCCTTTCTAATATGGACCATGCAGAAA